>JAPLZA010000053.1 GCA_026395275.1 Candidatus Staskawiczbacteria bacterium
AGGCGTAATTCATAATGAAAAAATCTTTCAAATTTTGGAGGATCTTTCAAAGTAAATTGCACGTATTAATAATATAATACGTATATTAATTCAAATAACAAATGCCAATAGTACCAA
Organism: Candidatus Staskawiczbacteria bacterium; assembly: GCA_026395275.1. Classification (GTDB taxonomy): domain Bacteria; phylum Patescibacteriota; class Minisyncoccia; order Minisyncoccales; family Staskawiczbacteraceae; genus XYD1-FULL-39-28. Next base: position 118 of record JAPLZA010000053.1, read on the forward strand.
CTATTGTAGAAAGAAAACAGCGCGGTGAGAGCGCATACGATATATTTTCAAGGCTTTTAGAAGAGCGCATTATTTTTCTTGCAGGTCCCGTCACCGATATGAACGCAAATGTAGTGATTGCCCAGATGCTTTATTTAGCATCTAAGGACTCAAAAAGAGACATTAAGCTTTATATAAACAGCCCAGGAGGTTCAGTTACAGCAGGTTTAGCTATTTATGACACAATGCAGTATTTGAAATGCCCGGTTTCCACCATTTGCATAGGACTTACGGCCAGCATGGCGGCAGTTATTTTAGCAGCAGGCACAAAAGGAAAGAGATTTTCTTTGCCTAATGCTGAAATTTTATTGCACCAAGTTGCCGGAGGTATGCAGGGTCAGGCCGCTGACATTGAAATTACTGCAAAGCAGATTATTCATATGAAGCAGAAGCTAAATAAAATTATAGCTTCACACACAGGACAAACACTGGCTAAAGTGGAAAATGACACTGACAGAGATTTTTATTTAACTGCCGAAGAAGCCAAAAAGTACGGGCTTATAGATGAAGTCATAGGCGGAAAGTAATCTCTTTTTAGAAACCTAGAAAATATATCGAATTCAACAGCTCACCACGCTAAGGTGAGTTTATTTATTATAGAAATAGAAATTAAATACGCGAGAGAATAATGAGTTCAGCGTAAACGAGGCGCTAGGGTATAAGATATATCTCTGGCCTCGTTTCCGAAGCAATCTTGTTCGCCTCGCTCACAAGACCGTGGATCAAACATTAACAATTATAATAATACTGGCTATTCCTTTGGCTATTGGAATAGTAATTGGTTATTATATTAGGCAGAATTTAGCCAAAAAAAGAGCAGGCTCTTTGGAAGCAAGGCTTCAAAAGAGAGTTGCCGATGTAAAAGAGGAAACAGCCAATTTAGTTAAAAACGCGGAAAGAAAATCTTCCGAGCTTTTAGATAAAACTCAAAAAGATATTGATGAAAGAAGAAAAGAGTTTTTAAAAGCTCAACAGCTTTTATTGGGCCGTGAAACTTTGCTTAACGAGAGAATTGTTTCTTTTGAAAGCAAAGAAAAAGAACTAGGAGACAAGGTGGAAAAATTAAAAACCGTAAAAGAAGGTTTAGAAAAATTAAGGCTTGAAGCCGAAGGCAAATTAGAAAAAGTGGCTTCCCTATCACGTGAAGACGCTAAAAAAGAATTACTAGCTTTAGTTGAAATAGAAAATGAAAAAGAAATTTTAGACAGAATGAAAAAGTTGGAAGAAGGCAACCAGGAAAAGTTGCAGATGAGGGCAAAAGAAATTGTTTCTTTGGCAATTCAGAAATGCGCAGTTCCTCAAACTCAAGAGTTGACAACAACAACTGTAATTTTAGCCAATGAAGAATTAAAGGGCAGAATTATTGGAAAAGAAGGCAGAAATATTATGGCATTTGAAAAATTAACTGGAGTTGAACTTATTGTAGATGAAACCCCGGAATCAGTTGTTATTTCGTGCTTTAATCCAATTAGAAGGCAAATTGCCAAAGTTGCTTTAGATAAATTAATTCAAGATGGCAGAATTCAGCCCGCCAAAATTGAAGAAAAAGTTGAAGAAGCAAAAGCAGAAATTTCCCAAAAAATAAAAGAAGCCGGAGACAAAGCGGCTTACGACGTTGGAGTTATTGGATTGAGCGAAAAATTAATTCAAATTTTAGGCAGGTTATATTACAGAACCAGCTATGGACAGAATGCTTTATTACACTCAATGGAAGTTGCTTTAATTTCTGAAACAATTGCCGACGAGTTGGGAGCAAATCCGCAAATAGCAAAAAGAGCAGGACTTTTGCACGACATTGGAAAAGCCATTGACCAACAAATTCAGGGTTCACACATTGAAATTGGTATTAAAATATTAGAGAAATTTGGCGAATCTGAGGCTGTAATAAAGGCTATGCGAGCTCACCATGGCGACTACCCGGTAGAATCACTGGAAGCTACAATTGTAACTGTAGCCGACGCAATTTCAAGCTCTAGGCCAGGCGCTAGAAAGGACACCATGGAAAACTACTTGCAGAGGTTGAAGGACTTAGAAGACATTGCCAACAAGTTTGAAGGCGTTGAAAAAACATATGCCATTCAAGCTGGAAGGGAAATTAGAGTGTTTGTAAAATCTGACAGAATTGATGATTTGGGAGCTACAAAAATTGCCAAAGCAATTGCCGCAGAAATTGAAGAAGAATTAAAATACCCGGGAGAAATTAAAGTTGTTGTCATCCGCGAAAACCGCGTGATTGAATACGCTAGAT
>JAPLZA010000106.1:0-5867 GCA_026395275.1 Candidatus Staskawiczbacteria bacterium
CAATTGTGTAGCCATTGGTGTTCAAAAGGACCTGTAAACATTTTACATCTGATCCTGTTGAGCCAACTGTTAAGTTGCGGGTAAATGATACCCCTGCGCATGCGCCAGTCCCTGTAGCTGTAGATGTGCCTGACAAGCTGTTTAATTGAGCTTGCAATGCATTAATCTGAGCCATTAGGTCTGACACTGTTGTAGCGCCAGCGAATGTAGGAGCAACCATTGCAACCGAGGCCACAATGGCTACGGTTACTATAATTGTTCTTTTAATACTCATTTTTGTGTGTTTTTTATTTTAGTTTTATATTTTTTTATTTCTCGCCTGTCGACCTTATCGCTCGCGATTTTACGTACTAATCACGAACAATGGCTCATCAAATGTTTTATTAAGTTGTAATCGGCAAAAGTACGAATTCTGCCGAGTCAAAATTATTGATTAATTAACAATATTTCTTCTAGCGCTTCTGCATATTTTCCTTGATCGTACAGTTTTTGAACATTGGTCAATATATTTTTTTGGGCATCGGTGAGTGTGGTGTTGTTCAAATCATTTATTTCATTTTTCACCAAGGGCGCTAATGTATTATCTACTGAAGCAATCGCATCATTCAAGCTTTTTTCTTCTGGCGTGCCCGGCATATCTGCAAATGTTTTAGCCTGCAATTTTTTTATTGTCTGCACTCCGTCTGCCAACTTTTTCGCCGATGCCACGTCTTTAAATGAATCTGCATTCAAATCTTTTGTTAATTCTGTTATTTTTGTACTTATTGCCGCGACATTCTGTTTCAATGCCACTTGTCTTTCAGCATTTCCATCTGATAATAATCTGGTGGCTCCAAATGCCCCAAAAATCAACAAAAGAACAACTGCAAATGAATAGGCCAATTTTCTTTGAGAGAATACTGTCTGGAAAATATCCATAATTCCAACTGACTTGGCTTGCACTGGGGCTACCTCTCGCTCTGATAAAATTTGAGACTTAAGCAAAACAGCCCATTCTTTCCTGGGCTTAATTTCTTTCAATTGGGACAATGACTCAATAAGTTGTTTTTCTGTTATATTTGCCATAATGTTCCTTGTATAAGTATGACGCTCGAGAACCCTGTTTTGTTACACTTCCTGGATTATGTCTTTCAACTCTTTTAGTCCTCTGTGCAAAGCCACCCTAACTGTACCGGCCGGCTTACCTACTAACTCTGCTATATCTTCAATTGGCATATCTTCTAAATAATGCCAAATTATAATGTCCTGATGCTCTTTTTTTTTTTTTTTTATGGCCTTTTTAATGACACTGACATCTGCGCTCAAAATAGCCTTATTTTGGGCGTTTTCCCCTGGGTCGGCTATTTCCGGGCTGGCATCAACCGACACTGTCTTATCCCTGCCTTTCTCCCTATAATGGTCTACAACAGCGTTCCTGGCTATTTGATATAAAAAGGCACCTGGATTTTTAATGTTGTCCTTGGCTGTTTGGAAGGCTTCCCACCCCCTTATAAACACTTTTGAAGTGATGTCTTCGGCTATTTCTTGGGAGCTTACCTTCAAGTAAACAAACCTGTATATTTTATCAATATATTGGTCGTAAATCCTGCTAAATTGTTCGTTTTGACTATCCATCTAATAAGGCCTAATAATATAACAAAAACTACTAAAAGTCAATGGTTTTGTGCTTATTTGTGATAGGACATAGTTTTTTGATGAAAATGTCCTACCTACACACAATTTTGTCCTACCTTGTCTTATCTTTTAAGCTGGTAAAAAATTTCGTTAAAATCTCCAAATCTTGCTATTTTCCCAACTTCCAACAGTTCATCTAAGTCTCTTCTTATGGTTCTTTTTGTAATGTCAGGAAATATTGTCTGCAAATCCATAACTTGCGCTTTCTCATTCTTTTGCAAAAATTCAAGAATTTGTCTTTGCCTTTCGGAAATACTAAACAAATCAGGGGCCTCTTCTTTTGTGGCCCCGGTATTATCTAATACGGGAGCTGACGGCTTAATTGGTGCTTGGCTTTCTCTTGCCTTAAAATCCAAACCGGGCAACTTCAACGTTAATTCCATTACCGGACTAATGCTTTTCTTTATTTTTTCATATTCACTGGAAACTATCAGACAGTTTATAGAGTTTAACCAACCTTGTGATTTTGCTATCCATAAATAACCTAAAAGAACATCAATATCTTCTGAAAGCTGCACTTTAACTTTTTCTTTCTGAAAAGACGCCCAACCACTGTTTTCATTTATCAAAACTAAATGCTCCATTATAGACAGGGCTTTGTCTTTAGCTCTGTTTTTTAATGGATCTGATTCTGGAAAAAATTCCAAAATCTTATAAACAGTATTTGTTAATTTTAGAAACTTATCGTTTTCCATTGTTCCTAAATTTATCAAAAAATACATCAAAAGTAAAGTGCGTTTTCAAACGAAGACATTCGATAATTATATCACAAGTGTTTCCAACTTCCACCTGTGAATAAGTAAACAAAAACTAGGCTATTGCGTACCTAGTTTTTGTTAATAATTTTTATTTGTTTGTGGCGAATTGTCCACAGGCGGCGGCAATGTCATCACCAAATCTGTACCTTTGAGTGTATCTTATTTTGAGCCTTTCTAACACTTCCCTAAATTTCTCAACTCTTTTTGTGTCAGATGCCTTAAAAACTCCTGTGTCATTGTATAAAATCAAGTTAACAAAATATAAGTGATTATTTCCCGCCTTTGGCGGGATCCCGCTGTGGCGGGACATTATTTTTGCTAATTCTTCTGCGTGTTTATCGGAATCATTTACATCTTTAATCAAAACATATTCAAACATTACTTTTCTTTTTGTTTTTTCAATATATTCCTCAACTGCTTTCAAAACTTTTTCTAACGGATATTTTTTATCTATTGGCATTAATTCCCTTCTTAATTTGTCGGTTGGAGCATGCAAAGAAATGGCTAAATTTATGTGCAAACTTTCTTCGCTTAATTTTTTTATGCCTTCAATAATTCCGGCAGTTGAAACAGAAATAGATCTTACTCCAATGTTAAAATATTTATAATCATTCAAAATTTTTACAGATTTTAAAACATTGTCATAATTTAAAAACGGCTCACCCATTCCCATATAAGTAACATTAGTTACGTGTAAATTTTCTTTTTTAAGATATCGGTCAAAAAATACTACTTGTTCTAAAATTTCTTCTGAAGTTAGGCTTCTTTTTAGTCCCATTTTTCCTGTGGCGCAAAACAAACATCCCAGCGGGCATCCAACCTGAGAGGAAACGCAAACAGTGTTTCTGCCATCTGCGTGGCGCATTAAAACTGTTTCAATTTCAAAACCGTCTTTTAAGGTTATTTTTGCTTTAACGCTGTCTTCTTTTTTGGAAACCAAAACACTAGCCCTAATTTCTAGCGGGCATTCTTTGTTTAATTTATCGCGCAAATCTTTTGTAAAAAAAGTTGCCTCTTCCCAATTAGAAATAAAGTTTTTAAAAACCGCCTCATTTGCTTGTTTGAGGCGATACTTCGGCTCATTCTCTAAAACTTTTTCTAGATTTTCTAAATCCATAAATTTTAATTTTAGTTGCAACTAAAATTAAGTAATGTACAGTTGTCAATTGAACCATTATATCCCATACTATCAACACACCATTTAGTTGCGTTGTCGCTTAATTTAAAGTCGTAACAGTATTTATCACTGGCAATACGAGGTGATAGAACATATCCACCTAAATTTATTATATTAGATTTTGCATTAAAACATCCCGTGCCTGAGTCACACATTCCAATATATGAGCCATAAGTGTTGAAGTAATCTGTTCCAGCAATACGTATCTGGCCAATTTGTTCTTTTATAGCAGAATCTTTGCCTTTTGAATTATATGGAATAACATTGGCAATTACTATTCCAGACAAAACAGCAATGATAGCTATGACTATAATCAATTCTATAATTGTAAACCCCGTTAGAGATAGAGAACGTTTTAAGCGATTTTTAAGATATCTTTTTCCCATTCCTGATTTTAAATATTTTTCTCTCATTGTTGCATCATACTCACTGCTATTATATAATACCATGAAATAAAAAAAATGCCTTGAGGAAGTTCAAGGCGATACGTTCAAACAAAAATTTTTCCGCTTTCTCCTGAGAGAAAAAACAGCAAAACCAATGAGCAAAAGGACGGTTGGGGTTGGCTCAGGAGCTCCTGTTGTCTGAAGCGTGACACTAAAATTACCATCTGTATATATACCATTGTGATTCGGATCTGAACCGGGCGTATTCAGTTGCATAGTGTTAATTTTAAGTGACAAGCCATTGATATTTGCTCCTTGCAGACTCGGTAACTCTGACTTCGAATATCCTATCCCAAAGTCAGTTCCAGTAGAAGGATTAACCATACTTATCACCAAATAACCACCGTTTGCATCCTTCAGATAGTTGACGAAACTGTTGTAGCCAACATCGCTTGGTGTCGCATATAAAGTAATTCCAGCGCTCGATGGATCAACCGTTGAGTTAAAAAGGCTCGATGAGATGTTGCCATTTTCCCACACATAAACACCCGTGTTGAGAGATGTCGTTATCTCTGGCGCAGATACTTGCCAAACTTGGTCTCCTCTGACCAGAACCAAAGCACTGCAAATAGAGGGTGCGGCTAAAAGTAGCGCGCACGAAAGAATCAAGCAAATCTTTTTTTTCATCTGTTTCTCCTTTCAAGAGAAATTTTTGTTTTGTTGTCAAAAAGCTGTTGTGTTTCTATATTACTACATTATATTATTCTGTCAAATAAAAAGCCCGCGGTGTAACTCGCGGGTATGACTTCGTAAACTTCAAAGAATTTTGGCAACATGCGGATTGCTACTGATAGCAGCAAGCTCAAGCGCTTGTGCTCTGTCAATCCAACCGGCCTTGTGAGCGACGTAAATCACCAGCGCCTCATCTTCCAACTCATCCATGCCGGAAAAAGAAAGAACGGTATTAACCCTAACAACTACGGCTCCGCCCCACTTGTTGTTAGCCGGGTCTCTGCTTTGCCAGCTCAACAAGTTACGGCTTTCAGAAAGCCGTTTGGCCTTCTCTATAGAAAGAATGAAATACTTTTCTGATTTTTCTTGCGGACAAATGTTGATCTTAGCACCCAGTAAAACTCCGTGTCCGCACATTGCGTCGTAAACCGTGAAAAATCCGTAATTTTTTGCCGCTCCGCAGTTTTTCTGAAGCAAAAGAATTCCTTCTTCCACCAGAGAAACTAAACTGTCTAATCCCAGTCCCATGATTTTCATGAGTTTCCTTTCTTCTAATTTTCTCGGTTTTGCTACCTATGAAGCATCATCCTAACAAAATAATTTCTTCGGCCCAATACCTCGAAGCTAACGCTGGAGATGTTAATCGCGCGAAAGTTTTCGATAAACTTTGCTTCAAACGCAAGATATGTCATTAGGGCCTCATTGGCTTCTTCGTCGTCAAATCCGGAAAATGAAAATATATATCCCGGTATTCTTATGGCTCCTCCCAATTTACCGGCCTGCACGTCTCTACTTTGAGAGCTTGTGAGATGCCCCTGATTAGAGCGAAGCCTCTCAGCTTGCTCAATAGAAAAGGCAAGATTCTTTGTGCCATCATTGCCGATTTCAAGAATCAACAGCGGTGTAGTCTCTGGTATATCGCGCAAGACAGTGAAGTGACCGCTAGAACCCTTAATGCCAATGTGCTCTTGAAGTAATTTGATCCCCACACAGATGATTGCAAGCAATTTGTCTACCTCAACTCCGTTGATTTGCATGTTGTCCCCTTTGTTTTTGGTTTTCAGTGAACTGCAATTACATTATAACGTTTCTCTACTCTTGTCAAGCACCTAACCCAAGTAATAAAAACTAATTAACTAC
>JAPLZA010000106.1:5920-7169 GCA_026395275.1 Candidatus Staskawiczbacteria bacterium
GCATCATAAGTTATATGGAAAGTAGCCGGAGCCAAAGTGCTCACCGTGTCCCCTGCTATTGCCACTGCACCTGTGCTGTCTATGTTGTCTGTTGCTGTAGCTCCAAGTTCTGAATAAGAATCTCCAACCGCAAGATTTATTGTAGCATTGCCATTTAATGCAATAACTGGAGCTGTTGTATCTAAAGTTATTGTAGCTGGAATGCCTGTAACTGTTTCGTTTCCGGCATTATCTTTAAATTTTACCCTTACAGTTTTTACTCCATCTCCGGAAGCCGATAATTCCCATGATTTTGTTGTTGAATATGCTTCCAAGCTGCTATAGGCTCCTGTACCATTATTAAATTGCATTTGCGCAACGCCTGAAGAATCATCTGTGGCAGAAAGGGTTAGAGTAACGTTTCTTGTATTTGTATATAAGGCTCCGCTGTTTATTGTTATTGTTCCGGTTGGCGGAGTTGTGTCTGCTGCAACACTGCTTAATGACGACCAAACTGTTCCGTCAAAATGAATCTCATAATATCTGCCCGAGTTAATTGATTGATCAGACATCCAAATTGTATAGTCACCGACGGCAGTGAAAGACGCCATGTCTAAAGTATAAACAGGACGCGTACCATTATTACCACCACAAGGAAAACTTCCTTCTTCCTGCTCATTTGTTTGAAGTGGATAAAGAGATTGGTAAAGATATAAATTACAACCTATAGATTGATTGTCTGTGAAAAATGAAGTGTCTAAATAAAACTTTCCGGCTGAAGTGTAACTGTTAATGGTGCCCTGCGACCAGGCTACTGTGTCGGCGGTAATTGTATAGGTTGCTTTGGTGACACCGTCTTGAGCTGTCACAACTAATGTATTGCCGGTTAATATTGGGTTGGTTAAACCAGAATCTTCTAAAGTTGCTCCTGATGCTGGCGTTAAAGCAGACTTAAAATCAGTTTTTGATGTTCCTAAACGTACATTTTTAATTGTTCCGGTTCCGCTTGAATAAACTCCTGCCGTATAATTTGCAGAAAGAGTGCTTACTAAATAATAATTTAAAGCTGTTACTTTTGCGTCACTGCTTAATCTTGTTTTGGAGTTGTCTACTGCAATAGCTGACCAAGTTGTTCCGTCAAAATATGTTCTGTAATAATTGCCAATTACGTCTCCATAGGGAGCTGACGCGCAATCGTGACCTCCGCAATAAGAAATATAAAAGTCGTATTCACCAACAGTTGTCCCAAACCCAGACATATCTATTGTAT
>JAPLZA010000106.1:7194-9938 GCA_026395275.1 Candidatus Staskawiczbacteria bacterium
GCCGTATCCGAAAAATCCTCCATTTGTTCTAGCAGGATAAATACTTATAAAATATCCCAATGAAAATCCACACCAAGTTTGCTGGTTGGGCATAAAGTTTCCGGTGTGAAAAGTAAAACTTCCTGCTGGCGTAAAACTGTCTACTGTTCCCTGCGACCAATTTGTTGTATCAACCGTAACCGTATAAGTTGCGCTGGTTGTTCCATCTTGAGCTGTTACAACTAGCGTGTTGCCGGTTGCTATTGGGTTTGATAGACCTGTGTCATTCCATGTTTGATGAGATTCATTTTTTGTTAAAGCAGTTTCAAAAACTGTTTTTGATGTTGCGTAGGGAACATTAACAATTGTTCCTGCTCCGCCTGCAAGCGCGCTTACGTTATATGTTGTTGATGTTATTGTGGCGTCAGAGCTTGGCAACAAAACATACGTAATATTTTGCGCTTTTGGGGTTGGAGTATCTATTTCAAAATCTGTTGAGTTGTTATCTGCGTCCTGATAAATTCCCGAACTAAATTTTCTTCCTAAGCTGAAATTTTGCGCGTGATTTTGAGAAAAAGCTGTTCCTTCAAATAAAACATTACTGAAAGTTCCCCATCCTACAGAGTCCACAAGTTCACCAGTGTCTTCGGCGCCATAACGCAAACCTATGCCATTATTTGAAGAAATATTTTGCTGGGTAGAAACATCGGCGCTAATTGAAGCCGGATAACCAGCCTCGGTTGAGCTTACCCATAAATAATATTGCTGTGGTAAAATTTTTGAAACAGCATCTCCCGCCCAGCTTTTTATTGTTGTATCGCCCGAACTTGTTTGGGCGCGCTTTACCAGTCTATAATTGTTTAAGTAAACAGTGTCAGTTACGCTTGGATTATATAACTCAATAAAATCTTGATGAACATTTGCTCCTTGCATTTGAACTTCGGTAATTAAAACTTTCCCCGGAACAAATGCAGACACCGCAACAGAACAGTTGGCTGTTTGGGTTTGACTGCCGGAAGAAACTGATAAGTTTACTGTATAATTTCGGGCTGTAGAAAAAATTTTTTGGCAATTTGCGGTAGATGCCACGCAATCTCCTGTCCACGAATGAGTGTAAACTCCGCTGCCTCCAGTTACAGAAGAAACAAAAGATATTTGTTGCGTTGTGTCGCCCGAACTTGGGCTAGCTAAGCAAGAAACTTGCAAAGTTGGGTCTGGTGGCAAAGATATATTTTGCGCTTGTGGAGTTGGGCTGTCAGCTTCAAAATCAGTGGAATTATTATCTGTGTCTATTTCTGTGTTATTAATTAAATCCCATTTTCTACCTATGCTTTGACCGGTGGATGGATTTATTGTTACAGAAAATTCCGGGTCTATAGCGCTTCCAAAACCAACTTTATCGGAAATTTCTCCATTAGGATTTTTTAAAGCCAAAGAATTGTCGTTGCTTAAAGTTATGTCCGATAGAATATTAGAATTTAAAATTTGGCGTGAAACAATAAAATATCCATGCGCTGGAATTTCTTTTCCTCCAAAATTATTTGAAGAAACAAGAGAACCCCAAGAAGTATCATTTTTATCTTTTCTTTGCAAATACCAACCCGTCAAAACAACGCTTGAAGAATTGGGGTTATAAAGCTCGACAAATCTTTGAGCAATAGGATTAATTTGCACTTCTGAAATTAAAATTTTTAAATAACCAGAACCACCTCCGCCTCCCACTCCAGCGCCGGTGTTTATGTTTGTACTCGCATTTGTATTTGTGTTTGTCTCTGCGTTGTCGGCAGTTTGATTGTTGCTTTGGTTTTGACTGGCTACGGTTCCATAATTATTCTGATTATTCTGTTCCTGTTGCGCAACAAGAACCTGTACCTGCTGACTTATAATATCTAATCTTTCTTGAATATTATCTAATAAATCTTGCACTTCCAGCTGATTTGTTGGGTTTACATCTGGTCCGCCCGTTCCATTATTATTTTCTTCGGCAACAAGTAAATTTTCTTGGGCTGGCTGAGTTTCTAGCGCAGGTTGCTGTTGCGAATTGTTTTGGTTTACAACCGAAGCTAAAGATGCGCCAAATAAATTATTTTGCTGAAAATATCCGGCAACTTCAGAAAAAAACTGGCTTGACCAATTATAAACTCCTTGGAACAAAGAATTACCCATGCTGGCCATTTGTTCTGGGGTATAAGGCGAAGTTGCAAGCGCTCTTCCATTTTTTGCTATTGTATCTAGAATATAATATCCCGTATCTGAAATATAATAAGCAACTCCCATTTTGGGCTGAACAAAACATTCGTCTTTATTTTCGGTTCCTGCAATTAAATTATTCAATTCCTGGTCAATGTCGCTTATTATTCTGTCTGGAGCCAAGGCTAAATAATCTTTACTAAAATAATGCCCGCCAAACTGGTCGCTTTCTTCATCTGTCTGGATTGGAAGCGTAATGTTTGCATGCAATGGCTTTCCTGCACCCACTTTTGCCAACCCCGAAACAACGCCACCAACAACCCTGTCTGTGCTTGAAGTTAAATATTTACCGGGGTGCCCTTCGGGCCCTGCCACCCTGTCAGCCGGAGTTGCCACGTTATAAACAGCTATAGAATTTTTATCAACGCCATTTTTAACCAAATAATCATAAATAGCATTAGAATAAAAACTCCCCTGCGAATATCCTAATAATAAAATCTTCTGTGTTTTTAAATCCCCGTGCACCTGGTTTAAAATGTCTACAAAATCATGGTCTTCCGCGCTTTTCGCGTACA
>JAPLZA010000022.1:0-1557 GCA_026395275.1 Candidatus Staskawiczbacteria bacterium
GTCTTTAAGTAAATAAAAAGGCGCCGAAGCGCCAAATATAATATATATTTATATTCCAGATTTTAAGACAAAATCGTTGGCTTCTTTCAACAATATTTTAGAATTTTTAAATGTTGTTTTTTTAATTGCTTGGTCAATTGGTAACCAAATAAATCCTTTGTGTTCGTGAGAAATTTTTACTTCTTTAGTTTTTGTTTCTGCCACAAAAAACACCACCAATTTAAACACCCAAGGAGTTTTTCCTGCCCTTCTTTCCTTTTCAGAAACTTTATCTACATACTGCCTGAAAAAATATTTTATATATTTCTTAAATCCGGGTAAAATGGCCGCGTCTGTTATGCCCGTTTCTTCTGCTAATTCTCTTATTACTGTTTCTTCTTCGGTTTCTTTTCCTTCAATGTGTCCCTTTGGAAATTCCCAGTGACCTGAACCATAATGCAAAAGCAAATAGTAGTTTATACCGTTTTCTTTCCTAAAAATTATAGCTCCTGCTGATTTTTCCCTTGGCATAATTGAATTATTATATCAATTCCTTTAAAACAAAACCAGCCCGTCGACGGGCTGGTTTTATAATTGACTATTTCTTCAACATTGCCTGTATCTCTGCGGCTAATTTCAATATTGCATCAGAAATTGACGCTAAAAGCTGACTTCGAACATTTAAACCAACTGGAGATGTAGTCGATGTGGCCGGACATGACGCGGAAGTACCTCCGTTAGAACCTACGCAGGTCCAAGTTGTAGAGCTGCTGCCAGATATACAATTTTGCTCTGTTCCAGCACCTCCAGCCCATATACTGTCTATATCACTTTGAGATAAAACTTTTCCATAGACTCTTAAGTCGTCCATTAAACCTTTATAATTATATCCATTACTAAGAGCAAACGCACCAACGGCAAATACCTTATTTGAAGCACCTATATTGAGAGGATAATTTGCTTGTGTTGAAATCAAAACGTCGTTGAGATAACATTTTTGATTTACTCCGTCGTGGGTTACGACAATGTGATACCAATTCCCTGAAGTTATATTCCCTGCTGGAATACACACTCTATACTTTCCGCCCCAATAATCTGTTGAAATAGAGTTATCTTTATTTATATAAACATTAAAATTGCCTCCACTTGTGCTGTCAGGACCATACTCTATTAATCTTGTTGTATCAATACCTTGTGCGCCAGGATTAATCCAAAACGAATAAGATATTGGCGAAGAGCCCGTTGGCAAAGAAGACACGCTGTTGTTGGTGATTTTGTTATTTGTCCCGTTGAAGTTTAATGCCGCACCTATGTGCCCTGAAGATGACATTAAGGAAATATCATTTGTCGATGTTCCGTTTAAGTTACTCACTGAGCTGTCTGACACAGCAGTCCCTGTTGTATCATTCATATTATAGTGAAGCACAAGGGAACAAGTGGCTGGACTGCTACCGTTGGTTCCTCCATTTGTAGTTACATTAGAAACTGTCCCAACTGAACATGTCCCGCTAGATGAACCACAAACTCCATTTACTGCTGGATTTACCGTGCTACAATTAGCAGAAATATTTGGACCCA
>JAPLZA010000022.1:1568-3584 GCA_026395275.1 Candidatus Staskawiczbacteria bacterium
GCCAGAACCTGAGAGGTTAGAAACTGTTCCAGAAGCACAAAGTGCGCTACCAGTCGGTACAGTAGAGACTGCTTGTCCGTTAGCTGAGCCACAAACACCAGCTACCGAAGGAGGCGCCGTTGAAGTATAAGTACTGCATGAGGCAGTTGTTGCTCCTGTCCCAGAACCCAAACATGACCAAGTCCAAGGACCGGCGCCTGAAACAATTGACGCTGTACCAGTTGAACAAAGATTTGTAGTTGGTGCCCCAATGAATAATCCTCCATTTGCTGAACCACAAACTCCATTTACTGCTGGATTTACCGTACTACAATTAGCAGATAAAGTCGGGCCCATACCTACACCCAGACATGTCCAAGTCCAAGGTCCGGATCCCGAGAAGTTATAAACCGAACCTACAGAGCAAAGGTTGGTTATCGGAGCTGAGGAAAAAGCTTGTCCGTTAGCAGTTCCACAGACGCCGTTAGTTGGTACCGTGGCGTTGGTTGAACATGAAGCGGTTGTCGCTCCTATTCCAGAACCCATACAATTCCATGACCAAGAAGTAACGCCAAAAGGACTTGCTAAAAGGGCAGACGCTGTACCAGTAGAACACAAATTAGTTGTTGGAGCCGTAGAAACACTTACTCCATTGGCTGAACCGCAAGCACCGTTGATTGGAGTAGCCGTCGGCGCAACAATCGTGAAATAGCCATTACTTATAGCTCCTATAGTGTTACTGTAATTTACATAAACATCATATTTTTTTTCTGCAAGATTTTCTCCCAAAAATGCAGGGATTATCCAAGAATAAGTTCCAGTAGATACTAAAACGTTAGTAGCAATTTGAGCTCCGGCCATAGTTGAAGTCTGTCCATCTCCATTTATTCCAATTGACAACGTTGCATTTACAGGCAAACCCATAGATGTCCAAGAAATGTTCATTTTATTACCAATCTGAAAAGAACTGCCATAATTACTATTTGGAGAGGTAACGGTTATAGAAGCAGCTGCAGTTGCAGTCGCAGCTGCACAAACAGCGCTTAATCCTCCATTTGAACCGGCAGTTGGAGCTGAAGAAAAAGCCTGTCCATTAGCTGAGCCACAAACACCGTTGACTATGGTTGAATACACGCTGGCTGTACAAACAGCGCTTAATCCTCCGTTTAAACCTGCGCATCCCCAATGCCATGTTGTTCCGTCACTATAAACAGAAACCGCTGTACCGGATGAGCAAAGGTTGGTGGTTGGTGCTGTAGAGAAAGTTTGTCCGTTGGCCGAGTCGCAAACACCGTTGATTGGAGACACGCTGGCTGTACAAACAGCGCTTAATCCTCCGTTTAAACCTGCACATCCCCATGTCCAAGGGCCTGTACCAGAAAAAGAAGTGGCCTGACCTATTAAACAAAGGCTGGAGTCTGTTGCAGTTAAAGGTTTTGAGGCAGGGAAAGATGATCCATTAGCTGAGCCACAGACGCCATTAACTACATCCAAATATATACTGGCTGCACAAACAGCGCTTAATCCTCCATTTAAACTTGCGCATGCCCATGTCCAAGGGCCGGTACCAGAAAAAGAAGTGGCCTTGCCCGTTGAACAAAGGCTGGAGTCTGTGGCAGTCAGCGGTTTTGTGGTAGAGACAAACGAACCATTAGCTGAACCGCAGACGCCGTTAACTGGAACGTTCATCTGTAATTCTCCTATAGCAACTATGTAATTATAAACATTATTCTTACTGTTGCTAGCTTTTATATTAATCCTATAATACTGGTAAGCCGTGGCGTTAAAAAAATTAAAGGTTCTTATCGCCGCCTGAGTGTTGTTTATATCACCGGATATTGAGTCTAAATCAACCCAGGTTGTGCCATCATTAGAACCTTGAAAGTTCCATGTATTTGGACTTGTTGGCTCTGTCCAGTTTCTATTAATTATTGTATATGTGTTTATAATTTGTGAATTTCCAACGCCAAAATTATACTCCAACCAAGCAGGATTACTTGATAACGGCTCTTTCGACGTTGCCCTGGTGCTTACCCA
>JAPLZA010000088.1 GCA_026395275.1 Candidatus Staskawiczbacteria bacterium
ATGCAGACGATAAAAAATTTGGAGCAGATAAAAAGAGTTATACATTCAGAATTGTTTATCGTTCGCCGGAGAGGACTTTAACCAATGAGGAAATAAATAAAATTCAAGAAGAAATTAGAGAAGAAACTAAAAAAGAATTAAACGCAGTTTTGCGTTAAAAAATCATGATCAAGTTAAACATAAAAGAAGCAGACGAGCCAAAAAAAGAAGCTAAGAGGGTCGCCGCCGAAGGCGAGCCTCGCCAAGGGCGGGAGAAACCCGTTGCTAAAAAAGTTGTGGTTCCAAAACCAGAGAAGAAAGTAGAGAAAGTTAAAGAAGAACCCAGAAAAACTGAAATTGTTAAAGAAAAAGCAGAGAAAACCGAGGTTAAGCCACCTGAAACAATCGAACCAAAGAAAAAAAGAAAAGATGGAGAGTATACCGCTAAGGATATTTCTGTTTTGAAAGGATTAGAGCCTGTTAGGTTAAGGCCGGGCATGTATATTGGAGGCACCGGTTTAGATGGTTTGCACCATTTGATTTGGGAGGTTGTTAACAATTGTTTAGACGAAGCAATAGCAGGTTACGCAAAAAATATTGAAGTTATTTTATTACCTAACAACAGGGTGACAATTTCTGATGATGGCAGGGGAATTCCGGTTGAAAAACACCCAGACACAGGAAAATCAACCCTTGAAACGGTTTTAACAACATTGCACGCCGGAGGAAAATTCGGCGGAGAAGCTTATAAAGTTTCCGGAGGTTTGCATGGAGTTGGTATTTCGGTTGTGTGCGCGCTTTCAACTTATATGTTATCTCACGTTGAAAGGGTTGGCGGAGCTTATGAGCAAGAATATTTCAGAGGAAAACCAAAGGGAAACGTAAAAAAAGTTGGCGATTCAAAAGCAACCGGAACAACGCAAACTTTTGACGCAGATCCACAAATATTTTCTGAAATAAAATACGATCCTAAAAAAATCCTGAATTATTTGCGTCAGCAATCATATTTAACAAAAGGAGTAAAAATTATATTCAGCGACGAAAGAAAAAAGGGAGAAGAGACCAGCTACACATTCTATTTTGAAGGTGGAATTGCTTCTTATGTAAAATATTTAGTTTCGGGAAACACCCCAAGACATCCAAACGTTTTTTCATATGTTGCAGAAAAAGATGGTATTGTTGTTGAAACTGCTTTTCAATACACCCAGGAAATGGAAAGTACAGAAGAATCCTTTGCAAATAATATTTATACAGTTGAAGGTGGAACACACACTTCTGGTTTCCGCACAGCATTAACAAGATCTTTAAATGATTACGCAAGACGAGAAGGATTTTTGAAGGAAAAAGACGAAAATTTTTCCGGAGACGATGTAAGGGAAGGATTAACAGCTGTTGTTTCTATAAAAATTAGAACTCCGCAATTTGAAGGACAAACAAAAGCAAAATTGGGAAACCCGGAAGCTAAAAACGCAGTTGAAACCGCAACAGCAGAAGGTTTGTCAGATTATTTAGAAAGAAACCCATCAGATGCCAGATCAATTATAGAAAATTGTTTGTTGGCAACAAAAGCAAGATTGGCGGCAAAAGCTGCGCGCCAAACAGTTTTAAGAAAGGGAGCTTTAGAGGGTTTGGCTTTGCCCGGAAAATTAGCTGATTGTTTGTCGCGCAAACCAGAAGAGTCTGAAATTTATATTGTTGAGGGAGATTCTGCCGGAGGTTCATCTAAACAAGCCAGAGATAGAAGGTTCCAAGCAATTTTGCCCTTGAGAGGAAAGATATTAAACGTTGAGAGAGCAAGATTAGATAAAATGTTGGCTTCGAAAGAAATTAAAGCCTTAATTATTGCTATGGGAACTGGAATAGGCGAGGACTTTGATATTGAAAAGTTGAGGTATCACAGGATTGTAATTATGACCGATGCTGACGTTGACGGAGCTCACATAAGAACATTGCTTTTAACGTTCTTTTATAGGCATTTTAAGCCCGTTGTTGATGCAGGGCACATTTATATTGCTCAACCACCACTTTATAAGGTCCAGTCCGGAAAAACAGTGCAGTATGCATATTCAGACGAGCAAAAAGATAAAGCAGTAAAAGAAATTGGAAAAACATCTGTGACTATTCAGCGATATAAAGGTTTGGGAGAAATGAACCCAGAGCAACTTTGGGAAACAACAATGAATCCGGAAAATAGAACCTTATTGCAGGTTTCAGTTGAAGACGCTCACCAAGCAGACAGAACATTGGATATATTAATGGGCGAGGAAGTGGAACCAAGAAAGAAATTTATTCAAACTCACGCAAAAGCTGCTAAAAACTTAGACATATAAAGTAAATTTTAAGCCCCGCTACGCGGGGCTTTTTAGTTAGTTAAATAATATTGACAAATGGTCATAAAAAGCGTATAATTAATATATAGTAGCTGTTTGTCAACATTAACCCTCAAATTGGAGAAAATATGGCTGTACTCGAACCAGTATTAGTGAAAGGACGGGTTTCATACTTCGTCTTTGTATCAGGCAAGACTGTTAGTATCACGAAACAAGGCGGTGAAAATCCTGGCACCTATGAGCAGGACGTCTGCCCAACGGCAAGCGAAAATCTTGCTTGCGCGGTTGGCGAACATCGTCTCGGGCTCGACCACGAAGATGTCGCAGAAATCGCTGAAGGGCTGAACATCCGCCTGCCTGACGATTTCTTGGCCAAGGCCGCCGCCGCTGCCGCATTGGCACTCCGTTAACCGCCTTAAGGCGAATTAGAGGCTCTCGATGGCGTTCTGTTTATCCGGAACGCCTTATTTTTTTACTTTTTAAACAGCTATTGACTTATCAATATGTATCGGCTATTATTAGTGTAGATAATAAATATAAGCCGCCTCGGGCGGTTTTTAAGAACCAATAAGCATATGACAATAACACAAAGAATAAACGCATTTTTTAAAGAAGTATGGGTCGAAATGAAAAGAGTAAGCTGGCTTTCCCAGAAAGACGTTTTGCGATACACAATGATTGTGCTGGGACTAGTAATTGTGTCAGCCGCATTTTTAGGCGGATTAGACTATATTTTCACAGCTATAATTAAAATATTCGTTTTAAGATAAATTCATGCCAAAACAAGTTATAGAACAAGAAAAAAATTGGTACGTTATTCATACTTATTCAGGTTATGAAGACGCTGTTGCAAAAAACCTTAAACAAAGGATCGAGAGTTTGGGCATGGAAGACAAAATTTTTAATGTTATAGTTCCTAAAGAGAAAAAAATTAAAATAAAAAACGGAAAAAGAAAAACAGTTGAGGAAAAAATTTACCCGGGATATGTTTTGGTTCAAATGGTAGTTACCGATGAATCTTGGTATGTTGTTAGAAACACTCCAAGAGTTACAGGATTTTTGGGGGCAGGAACAACTCCAATCCCAGTTTCAGCAACTGAAATGGTTGATTTAATGAAGAGAATGGAAATGGGTGAGCCTGAATTTACAATTGACTTTGAAGTGGGGGCTACAGTTAAGGTTGTTGATGGGCCATTTAAGGGTTTTGAAGGAAAAGTTTCTGAAATTGACAAAGAAAGAGGAAAGATTAAAGTTTTGGTTAACATGTTTGGAAGAGACACACCGGTGGAATTAGATTCGTTACAAATTAAAAAAGTTCAATAATAAAAAATAATAAGTTAAATATTGCTTTTAGTGATTTTTAGCGGAGCGATATAGACCGCTAAAATACTCTAACATAGTATTTAACTAAAAAATATGGCTAAAGAATTAAAAGCAGTCGTAAAAATACAAATTCCAGCAGGCAAAGCAACACCAGCGCCTCCAATAGGACCGGCGTTAGCTCAGCATGGATTAAACATTGCAGAATTCTGCCAAAAGTTTAATGCAGCAACTCAAGCAATGGCAGGTTACACAATTCCAGCCGAGGTTACAATTTATAAAGACAGAACATATACTTTTAAATTGAAAACACCTTTAGCTTCCGAGCTTATTAAAAAAGCAATTGGAATTGAAAAAGGTTCTGGAACTCCTAACAAAACAAAAGTTGGCAAAATTACTAAAGCCCAGCTGAAAGAAATTGCTATAAAGAAAATGCCCGACTTAAACACAACAGACATTGAGCAAGCTATAAAAATTATAGCCGGAACAGCAAAGAATATGGGAGTGGAAGTAAAAGAATAGTAATATTGAAAAACAGCCCTGAGGGGCTGTTTTTGTGCAAAAAAAATCCCGGTGTTTCTGCACGGGGATATGCTATTTAGCGAATTCTGCATAAATAGCGCGAACAGTTGTTTTGTAGTTTTTTTCTCTTACTCCTAAAATAATGCTGATTTGGCTTGAACCTTGGTTAATCACCTCTATATTGATTCCGGCATTGGCCATTGCTCCTGTAACCCGGTTTGTAACACCAGGCACAGATATCATCGATACTCCGACCACGCAAACTAGCGCGATTTTGTGCACATCAATTGAATCTGGCTTGCAAGTTTTTTGGAGTCTATTGATTATTTCCTGCCTGTGCTTTTCAAATATGTTGCCCTCAAGCACAATACTCAACGTATTGATTCCACCTGGAACGTGGTCGATATTGACGCCGAATTTTTTCATTACTCGGCAAGCACGAAGAAGGAAGCCGATTTCAGGATTCATATCAGCCTTAGCCAGGGTTATAACAATGAACCCCGTTTTGCCGGCAATAATTGAAACCGATCCGGGCACTCTTTCTTGCCCTCGGCCAATCTTACCAACAATCATTGTTCCCGGATTGTCCGGGTCGTTTGTATTTCTGACGTTAATCGGGATGTCCAGTCTTCGTAGTGGCTCAAAGGTTTCCGGGTGGAGGACATCTGCTCCCCTGTATGATCCTTCACCCATTTCGGCGCGGGTGATGACTGCAGCTATGCGAGGATTTTTTACGATACGCGGGTCTGCCATGGCCACCCCAGACACGTCAGTCCAATTTATGTATAGGACTGCTTCGACGCAATCAGCTACTATCGAACCGCTAATGTTTGACCCTCCGCGAGAAAAGGTTCTTATCTTGCCCGCAGAGTTTTTTCCATAGAATCCAGGCACGACAATGCCATTTTTAACGGCTTTTTCCCGAAGGCCGATGCGGTTTGCATTTTTTTCCGTCCTTTTCAGGTTAAGCTTGCCATAACGGTCGAAAGCAATGAATTCTTCGGCATCAACGAACTCGAAGCCGATATGTTCCGCAAGAATTTTGGCCATCCAATATTCGCCCCTGCTCGCCAGAAAATTACTTTTGTCTTCTTGACCCATCAATTCAGATTCTCTCAAGGCTTCGTCGAGCCATTCCTGGAAGCGAATTTTTAAGCCTAGCCCATCTATAATTTTCTGAAACCGCAGTGAAATAATATCGATGATTCCGCTAGACCCCGGATCTTCCGCCAAGGCCAGAAGCAGGTCAGTGATTTTTTTATCTCTTTTGTGCTCTTTGCCCGGCCCGGAAACAACAATGCATCTCCGCCTTGGGTCGCTTCTTATTATTCTGACAATCTTCTTAATTTGTCTTGCATTGCCGCATGAGGTTCCGCCGAATTTGCACGCGATCAGTTTTTCATTTTTCATTGGTAGCGCTTTCAAAATTTTCAATGTTCTGGGGTTTTGCATCCCTAGTTAGGTGCAATAAAATATTACGACATTTTTGTGGTTTTGTAAAGCATTGCTTGCAAAAATTAATTTTGGTAGAATTATTAAACAATAATTAACTAGTGTTAAAAAAATAGAACTATGGAAGAAGTAAAACCATTGCCAACAAAAGCTGAAGAAAAACACGTTCGTCCATCTTGGGATGAATATTTTTTGAATTTAATAGATCCAATAGGTAGCAGAGGTACATGCGACAGGGGTCGCAATGGAGCTGTTATAGTTAGCCCCAGAAATACGATTATTGCTACGGGCTACATTGGAGCTCCGCCCGGCCTGCCACATTGCGATGAGGTTGGTCATTTAATGAGAACTGTAGTATATGAAGATGGAAATCCGCAACAACACTGCGTAAGAACTTTGCACGCCGAAGAGAACGCAATTTTACAGTGCGCAAAAGACGGCATAAGCGTTGAAGGATCAACAATTTATGTCAAAATGGCCCCTTGTTACAACTGTGCTATGAGAATAATCCGTGTTGGAATAAAAAGAGTTGTGGCACAAAAAAAATACCACGCAGGAGAACAAGCGCTAGAATTATTGAAGAAAGGAGGAGTGAAAATTGATATTATAGATAACTCAATAGTGCAATATGCCAACCAATAAAGACGACGAGCAAATTTTAGTAATAAAATCTGATATTATTTTTGCAAAAGGAAAATGGCAAGGATTAAAGAAAGATAATTTAGATTATTATATTGATTTGATAAAAGAAAATCATGAGTTCCAGAAAAGGGGAGCAATGGAAATAAACCCGGCTTTTCAGCAAATAGTCGCCTATATCCTTTTCAGTTTTGGGACCAAATTTTTTGCCTATAAATATATAAAAAACGCCTACGAAAAAAGATTAGTTAATGATAATTATCAGCTAGGCGTTGGCGGACACATAAATCCTACTGATGCAGATAATGGGGATATTTTAGAAGCAGGAACAATGAGAGAATGGAATGAAGAGGTCGATTTCAAGGGAAATTTTGTTAGTAAAAAATTAGTTGGAATAATCAAGGACGAATCGCACGATGTAGAAAAAGTTCATGTGGGATTGGTTTATCATTTTGTTGGAGATAGCGCAGATATAAAAATAAAAGAGACCGACAAAATGGAAGGAAAATTATTTGAATTAAAAGACATTGCTGAAAATATTAGCCACAGCCCTTGGATGCAGATAGTTTATAAAGAATATTTGTCTAAAATATGATAAAAAGCGAGTACAAAGGAAAATTTATTGTGGTTGAGGGGTTAGATGGTTCAGGCAAGTCCGCGCAGGTTGATTTGCTTGTAGAATATTTAAAGCAACAAGGAAAAGAGGTAATTGTTACCAGAGAGCCCACAATGGAGTCGGAAGCCGGTAGAAAAATAAAACAAGCGTTAAGAAAGGAAATTATTATAGAGCCATTAGAGTTGCAAACGCTTTATGTGCAAGACAGGAAAGAACATTTGGAAAATAAAGTTATTCCGGCGCTAAAACAGGGTAAATTTGTGGTTTCTTCAAGGTATGCTCCCTCAACGTTTGCTTATGGGCATTCTGATGGGTTGGATGTTAATTTATTAGTGAAAATGAATAATAGCTTTTTATTGCCCGACTTAACTATTATAATAGATGTAAACCCAGAATCGTGTGTTAAAAGAATTGAGGGCAGAGGAGAAGAAAAGGAATTGTTTGAGCAGAAAGAAAAATTAACCAAAGTAAATGAAATTTATAAAAAACTTTCAGAAATTATGGGAAACGTTGTATATGTCAACGGCGAAAAAACAATCCCGGAAGTTTTTGAGAATGTAAAAAAAGAAATAAATAAATTATTTTAATGAAACAATATTTAGATTTATTAAAAAAGATAATGGATGAGGGCACTGACAGGCCAGACAGAACCGGAGTTGGTTCACGCGCGATTTTTGGACAAACCATGAGGTTTAAAATGTCAGATGGGTTTCCGGCTGTAACAACAAAAAAGTTGGCCTTTGAAGTGGTCAAAGCTGAATTGCTTTGGTTTTTATCAGGAAGTTCAGATAATAAAGAATTACAAAAACTCGGTTGCCACATTTGGGATGGAAACGCTAATGCTGATTATTGGAAGTCAAAAGCTAAATTTGAAGGGGATTTAGGCAGAGTCTATGGAGTCCAGTGGAGAAGTTGGAAGTCGCCATACACAGATGTGCCAATAGACCAACTAACAAACGTAATAAACCAGCTAAAGAAAAATCCAAATGATAGGAGAATGATTATTTCTGCATGGAACCCGGCCGAGCTAGATATGATGGCCTTGCCTCCGTGTCATTTATTGTTTCATTTTTTCTGCGTCGATAAAAAATTGTCTTTATTAATGTATCAAAGAAGTTGCGACACATTTTTGGGAGTTCCGTTTAACATTGCTTCTTATTCTTTGCTTTTACATATGGTGGCTCAAGTAACGGGTTTAGAGGCTCACGAATTTGTGCACGTTTTGGGCGACACGCATATTTATTTAAATCATTTTGAACAAGTTAAGGAACAGTTGAAAAGAGAGCCTTATCCTTTGCCAAAATTGTGGCTGAATCCAGAAATAAAAAATGTTTTAGATTTTAAAATGGAAGATATAAAATTAATAGATTACAAATATCACCCTACAATTAAGGCCCCAATGGCAGTATAATTATGGAGTCACAAACTAAAACATGTCAAAATTGCAGAAAAGACTTTATCATAGAGCCAGATGATTTTAAGTTCTATGGGACAATACACGTATCGGCTCCTACGTGGTGCCCAGAATGTCGCTTAAAAAGGAGATTAAATTGGCAGGGTTACAGAATACTTTATAAGAGAAATTGTGACTTTACTAAAGAATCTATATTGTCCACCCATCATCCTGATTCTGGGCACGTTGTGTATAAACAAGATATATGGTGGTCAGATAAATGGGATCCCAAAAGCTATGGTCGAGATTATGACTTCTCGAAATCATTTTTTGAACAATTTCATGAACTCATTAAGTCTGTTCCTCTGCCATCTCTATATACTGTCCATACTGCTATGGTGGATAGTGATTATTGCAACGCAGCCTCTTACCTCAAAAACTGTTATCTTTGTTTTAGAATCACTGGAGGAGAAGATTCTGCTTATTTGAATACAATTGTCGACGGCAAAAATTCCTTTGATTGTTTTTTCTTAAACCATTCAGAGCGTTGTTATGCCTCGGTTAGAGTCAATAAGAGTTATAATGTTTTCTATTCTGAGAATTGCGAAGAATGCCAGGACGTTTGGTTTTCAAAGGATTTATCGGGATGTTCTAATTGTACTGGTTGTATTAATATTAGAAATAAACAGTATTGCGTTTTTAATAAGCAATACTCTAAAGAAGATTATAAAAATTTATTTGCAAAATTAGACTTCGGGACATTAAAAGCCGTTGAAGATTTCAAAGAAAAAACTGAAAAGTTTATGCTTAAGCAACCGAGAAAGGCGCTGTCTGGAAGAAAAAATTTTAATGTTTCTGGAGAATATATTTCTAACTCTAAAAATGTTTTAGATTCTTATTTATTCAATAACGGAGAAGATTTAAGATTCTGTCAATTTCTTAAAGACGGTCCTGCGGCAAAATCATATGACTGGTCATTTTTTGGAGACAAAGGAGAGTGGATTTATGAATGTTGTTGGACTGGTCTTGGCGCTAATAATAATAAATTTGGTTCATGGAATTATAGCTCTCATGATATTGAGTATTGTTTTGGTTGTCATAATTCTGGAAATCTATTTGGCTGCGTTGGCGTAAGAAAGGGCGATTATTGTATTTTGAATAAACAATATAGCAAGTCGGACTATATGGATCTCGTTGGACGCATTAAAAAACAAATGAGTGAAATGCCATACGTTGATTCTTTGGGTAGAAATTATTTTTATGGTGAGATGTTACCGCCAGAAATGTCTCCTTGGACATACAATGAATCATCTGCCTATGAGTGGTTTCCTATAGGGAAAAAACAAGCAATTAAAGAAGGTTATTTATGGCGTGATTCAGATATTAGAGAATATATTGATGCAACAATAAAAGTTCCAAATCACATCAAAGATGTTAAAAATGAAATTATCAAGGAAATTTTAAAGTGTGAATCATGTGGTAAAAATTATAAAATTATTAAGATGGAATTAGATTTTTATCGTAAGATGAATATTCCTATACCCAAAGAATGTCCACTTTGTCGAGATTACGCTCGTATAGCTCAATTAAATCCAATGAAAATTTATAACCGTAAATGCGATAAGTGTAGCAAAGATATTCAAACCTCTTATGCCCCAGATAGACCAGAAATAATTTATTGCGAGCAGTGTTATCAACAAGAATTAGTATAAAAAATTATGATATCAATGATTGCCGCTGTGGCAGAAAACAGAGTTATAGGGAACAAAAATACAATTCCATGGCATATGCCAGCTGATTTTAAATATTTTAAAGAAACAACTTTGGGTAAAACAATTGTAATGGGTTTAAATACTTTTAACTCAATTGGCGGCAAACCATTGCCTGGCAGAAAACATATTATTCTAAATAACGACCCAAAATTTGTTGCGCCACAAGATTGCCAAGTTGCCCATTCAATTGAAGAAGTTGTTGAAATGGTAAAAGACCTGCCGGAAGCAATGATTTGTGGAGGAGCATCAGTATACAAACAATTTTTACCATTAGCCAAAAAATTATATATTACAGAAGTCCACGCAAAGCCAGAGGGAGACACATATTTTCCAGAAATTAATCCTGCAGAATGGAAAGAAGTAAAAAGGACTGATTTCAAAGCCGATGAAAAAAATAAATACGATTATTCGTTTATAATATTAGAAAGAAAATAATATGGCATATAAACCTACAATTGGATTGGAAATACACGCGGAGTTAAAAACAAACTCAAAGATGTTTTGCTCTTGCAAAAATGATGCTGATGAAGAAAGGCCAAATTTTAATATTTGCCCTGTTTGCACGGCTCAACCGGGAACTTTGCCGGTAGCCAATGAAGAGGCAATTAAAAAGGTTATAAAAACCGGATTAGCTTTAAATTGTAAAATTGCCGAGGATTCAAAATTTGATAGGAAAAATTATTTTTATCCGGACTTACCAAAAGGTTACCAGATTTCTCAGTATGACCAGCCTTTATGTTTGGGCGGGCATTTGGACATAAAGGGGCACAAAATAAGAATAACCAGGATACACCTAGAAGAGGACACGGGCAGTTTAATGCACCCGGAAGGCGCTGATTACTCGCTAGTTAACCTAAACAGAGCTGGAGTGCCCCTAATGGAGCTTGTAACAGAGCCAGACATAACATCGGGCAAAGAGGCCAGGGAGTTTGCGCAGGAGCTTCAGACAATTTTAAAGTATTTAGGAGTTTCTGATGCCGATATGGAAAAGGGCCAAATGCGCGTTGAGGTGAATATAAGCATAAGCAAAGGGAAAAAACTGGGTACCAAAGTTGAGATTAAAAATTTGAATTCTTTTAAGGTCGTTGAAAAAGCGGTTGATTTTGAAATAGAAAGGCAACAAGAAGTTTTGGATTCTGGAGTTGGCACGATAAAAAAGAAATTACGTTTTCTCAAAGAGAGAAAGAGTCTGCGCACGACTACAGGTATTTTCCTGAGCCCGATTTATTGCCAATGCATTTTAGTGAAGATTATATAGACGCAGTGAAAGCAACAATGCCGGAGTTGCCCGAACAGAAAAGGGAAAGGTTTAAAAAAGAGTTTGGCTTGGACGACGCTTCAATTGAGTTTTTTGTTACAAATAAAGATTTAAGTGAATATTTTGAGAAAGTTGTTTCTGAGTTTGAAGAATGGACCCCTGAAGAAGAAAAAGGTAAAGCTCATAAAAAAGCTTCAAAACTAGTTGCCAACTATCTTATTTCAGACGTGCAGGGTTTGTTGGCAGGAATAAGAAATATTGATACAGAATTTTCCCGCCACAGCGGGATCCCGCCAGTGGCGGGAAAGATTACGCCAGAGAATTTTGCAGAGTTTGTAAAAATGATTTATAAAGGCGAAATCTCAAGCAAAATTGCAAAAACGGTTTTGTTAGAAATGTTCAACACCGGTGTTGACCCCTGCGTTTTCGTGAAAGATAATAATTTGGGTCAAATGTCAGACGACTCAGAATTAGAGAAAATTATTAAAGGAGTTATAGCAAAAAATCCTAAAGCAGTTGAGGATTATAAGAAGGGGAAATTAGCCTCACTCCAATTTTTAGCAGGACAGGTGATGGCAGTAACCAGGGGAACAGCCAATCCGGAAAAAGTTAAAGAGCTGTTAATAGAGTTGCCCGGAAAATAAGTTTCTGCTACCTCTCGCTCGCCAGCGCTCGCTCGTTCAGTTTCGGCGATTTTTCCGCTGCGAGGAACCATGCAAAATCGCCTGCAATGCACGCTAGAAATTATTTTTCTTGTAAAAATTTTGTAGTCAACTTTTCGGCTTCTGACTGGGTTTGTACCCAGTTTATTTTTTTGTCAGCATTAAACCAGGTCATTTGGCGCTTCGCATAGTGCCAGGTATTAATCTCCATATCTTTACAGGCTTTTTCTAAAGTTGTTTTTTTGTTTAAAAATTCAATAATTTCCCTGTACCCAATAGCATCAAAGGCCTGCTGGTCGCCGTATTTTTTTATAAGATTTTTTACTTCATTAACTAGTCCGTCTTTTATCATTTGGTCTATGCGCAAGCTTATTCTTTCTTTTAATATTTCCCTGCCTGCCGGCAGGCAGGTTTTGGACAAACAAATTCCAATTTCTAAAACGTTAAATAGGGGATTACCGGATTTTCTTTGTTTTGAGAACGGTTTCTTTGTTAA
>JAPLZA010000069.1 GCA_026395275.1 Candidatus Staskawiczbacteria bacterium
ACTTTTCCTTCAACAACTCCAGTTTTTTTCGCTTTTATGATTATGGCCGGGGTTGTGAGCTCGTTTATTTGAATTGTCATGAGTGGCTCAAATCCTCCACTCAAAGATCCAATTATTTCGCCGAAATATCGGGTGGCGTCATCAGCTGTCAGGATTGGCGGAATAGTGTTGGGCATAATAACTGCTCTTGCAAATTGTCTGGCAGTGAAATGCGCAACAGATCTCATCACGTCGTCTCTGCGTAAATGACAATGCATGTCATCGGGCTCAGTCATTGTGAACGTTTCCACGTGTGGCATAGTTTTCTCCTGTTGGTGGCTTATTGGTTAAATCAAAGTTCTAAATAATTATTATCACATAATTGTTGATTAGTAAACATTGTTCTTTTACTTTTTCCTTGCTTGTAATATAATACAATAATAACAAGATACTATGGATGTATTCACAGTAGGTTTAATAACATTATTTATATCAACAATAGTTTTTTATATTGTTTTGTTTTCGTTTATATTTTATTGGCACTTAAAGAAAATTACTTTTGTTGTTGTGCCGATAATTTTTACTTTTGAATTTTTTGCAACAGGTTTTTTAATCGTCGCGATAGTCTCCATTGTTTTTCAGTATTTGCCCGTTTTAACACAAACTTTAGGCATATGAAAAAAAACATAAACATATTCCAAGCGACAGCTCTGCCTATTGTCACTTCATCTGATTTCTCGACCCTACCTTGGTGGGTAATCTTTTGGAGGATAGTGGCGCTTTTGCTCCTTTTGGTGGTTCTTTCTATGGCTGCAGGAGAGAAGAAATCTAAATTTTCTTTTCGATGGGTGCTTTTGGTTCCGACTATTTTATTGCCCTATTCTTTATTCTGGTGGGTACTTGTGCCATTAGTTGTTTTGTTAATTCCTCCTTTTTTCTGGTGGGAGCAAGTTGAAAAAATTGTTTGGGATCCTTTTTGGTGGCTGATCTTATTTTTGATTGTTTTGTGGATTCCTTTTCTGAGAGTATGGTGGTGGGTGTTTTTGCCAATAATGCTGATGTCTCAATTAAAAACAATTTATCTTTGGTGGATTGGTTGGGATTATGATTATCAAAAACAAAAATGGATTTTGTTAGAGGTTATTCCGATGGAAGCAATGCTTGTGCCCATGAAAGCCATGGAGGACGTGTTTTCAGCAATTTGGCCGTTAATGGATGTCGGAAACTTTAGAGAAATTTGGTGCGATGGAGAATTACCTAATGGACCATATTGGTGTTCTTGGGAAATAGCCAGTATTGAAGGAAAAGTACACTTTTATATAAGAGTTTTGCAACAACATCGCTCATCTATTGAAGCTGCGCTTTATGGTCATTATCCTGATATAGAAATTCATGAAGCTCAAGATTATGTGAAGATGGTTCCGCCGACTGTTCCTAATGAAGAATGGGATATGTACGGAGAAGATTGGGATTTGTATATGCCTGATGCCTATCCTATGCGTACATATGAAAAGTTTTTTGAACCGCAAGGAGAAAGAATTTCAGCTGAAGAAAAAAGAATGGACCCAATTATTTCTCTGTTGGAAGCATTGTCTAAAATAGGCCCCGGAGAACATTATTGGGTGCAGTTTACAACAGTGCCGGTTGGAATGCACGATGAATCAGATTGGTTTGAAGAGGGCAAGAAAATAATAAATAAATTGGCACAACGTCCGGAGAAAAAAGAGCCGACACTTTTTGATGATTTGGCTCAAGTAGCGAAAGATGTTTTTGGGGGACCGAAAAAAGATGGAGAGAAATACTCTTGGGTGTATGATGTGGATGAAGATACTGGCGAGCGAATAATGGCATTGACACCGGGCGAGAGAGAGACTATCACTGAAGTAGAAAATAAGTTGAAGAAGCCGGTTTTCAGGACAAATATAAGAGGCGTTTATGTTGCTAAGAGAGAAAATTGGAGAGCGGCCAATAGAGTTATAACCCGTACATATATGGGGCATTTTAATACTGTTAACATGAACAATTGGAGGTTTCAGGGCAAAACAAGACCAAGAGTCCACTTTTTTTGGAGAAAAAGAAGAGTGTTTTTAAGAGCAAGAAAAATGTTTAGGATGGCTGTTTTAAGATTCCCGCCATTATATCCGAAAAGAATGAACGAAGATTTATGTCCTATTTTAAGCACAGAGGAGTTAGCCACGCTGTACCACTTCCCGGTTAGAGTTTCTGGAGGTAGCTTGGCTATGGGTAAGGTTGAATCAAAGAAAGCCGGCCCGCCGCCCAATTTACCAATTGAAGAATAATTAATAGTCGTGGAATAAAAAAATAGTATTATGCCAAAGGATTTAACTTATATTGCCAAAACAAACTTTCGCAAAGCCGAAGTGGTATTCGGGATTAAAAGACCCGATAGGCGCCAACACATGTATATAATTGGAAAAACTGGCGCTGGTAAGACAGCTTTTTTAAAGAATATGGCCTTGCAGGATATTAATAACGGTCAGGGACTTGCTATTATTGATCCTCACGGAGAGTTTGTTGAAGAAGTTTTAGATAATATTCCTCTTAGTCGTGTAAACGATGTGGTTTATTTCAACCCGGCGGATATGGAATTCCCTGTCAGTTTTAATATTATGGATGTGCAGGATCCAAAATATAAGCACTTAATCGCATCGGGATTAATTGGTATTTTTACTAAAATTTGGGCAAACGTGTGGTCAGCCCGTATGGAATATATTTTGGCTAATTGTATTTTAGCTTTGTTGGATACTCCTGGTACTACGCTTTTAGGTATACCAAGAATGTTGGTTGATAGAGATTACCGTCAAAAAATTATTAATAATTTAAAAGACCCAGTTGTAAAATCATTTTGGATTAACGAATATGAAGAATTGGAACCCAGGTATAGAAATGAAGCTATTG
>JAPLZA010000011.1 GCA_026395275.1 Candidatus Staskawiczbacteria bacterium
AAAACTTCCTGTGATTGCACATTGGTTAAGCCAGATATTTTGGCAATACCATCTCCAACTTCAGAAATCCTGCCAATTTCCTCCCAATCAGTTCCCGCTTTGTGTCCTTCAATGGCTTGTTTAATTTTTTCTATTATTTCATTGCTCATATATTGATATTGCGCAACTTGTGTTGCATTGAAGCGTCAAGCTGCTTTGAACCATTAATTATTATTTTTATACCTGCTATTAAATCAGGGTTTATTTTTTCTTTAATTTTGTCTCCTTTCTTCACAATACTGTCCATTAATTTTCTTTGGCTGGGAGTTACAGCTCTAGCTGTTTCAAAAATAATTTTTCTTCTACCTTGCGAAACTAAAATAAAATCTTCCGCCACGCTCAAAACATTTTTAAACTTCTCTTCAAGGCCGGCGCTAACTAAAACTTTCACAAGATTCTTTGCAACTTTATTTTCGTCTGCCGTGCCTTTTATAGCAACTTCAGCAACGAGAGAATCTACTCCATCGGCTGGAAATCCCGGTTTGACCTCAAGGACGGCATCGCCCGCAACTACCCCTGGATTGTAAAACAGGTCAGGAAAGCGGCTCAACTGCATTTTTTAAAACTAAATCATTGGCTTGCTCCTGCTGTTTTTTATAATTTAACTCTATTTCTTTTTCCAACTTCTTTTGATTTTCCTCTATTTTTTTGTGAAGCTCTTGCTCTAAAACCTTTGCCCTGTGCTCAGTATCCCTTATCATATTTATAGAAGTTGTTTCAGCTTCTTTTATTTTTGTCTTTCCTATAACATCTATTTCTTTCAACCTAACTCCAGCTTCCTCTGCCTTGTCTAAACCTTCTTTTATTTTTTTGTTTTTTTCCTTGAGAATTTTTATCACAGGATTGTAAACAAAAAACTTCAAGACTATTAAAATCAAGGCAAAGTTTACTAACTGGCTCAAAAAAAGCTTCCAGTCCAAGCCGAATTGGCTTACAAATTCATTCATATTATGTGAATTTTAAGATAAGAGCGATAACTAGTGCATAAATACCCAAAGCTTCTGCGAAAGCGATTGCCAAAATCATGTTTGTCTGAATTTTGGATGTTGCTTCTGGGTTTCTGGCTATTCCACCTAATGCTGAAGCTCCAATCATACCAACGGCAATTGCTGGAGCAAATACTCCAACACCAATTGTTATGGCTGTTGCTAATAATCTCATTGAATCTACGTCCATTTTTTTATTTTTTTATTTAATTAATTTTATTAAGCGACCTTTTTATTATTTTAATGTGTAGCGGGTTCTGCGTGCTCTTCGTGCGAAGTAATACTGGAAGATAAAAATACCAATGTTAGCATTGCAAAAATAAAAGCCTGAATCATTCCAAAAAATATTTCTAGCATCATAAATGGGACTGGCACTATATAAGGAAGCAAGAAAAACATAATTGATAATAAAACCTCTCCGGCAAAAATGTTTCCAAATAACCTGAAAGAAAACGAAATTATCCTTGATATTTCAGATAAAAATTCCAATATTCCAACGAAAAAATTTAAAGGGTTAGAAAAATTTAAAAACTTTTTTAAATGTGTAAATGTTCCCAAAACAACAATTCCAAAAAAGTTTGTTACCAAAACTGACATAACAGCTAAAGCTAAGGTAAAATTTAAATCAGCTGCCGGAGACCTTAAAAATGGTGCGCTTTCTGAACCATGCCTTAAAACAAAAGAGCCCACTCCCGGAAGCAGACCCAACCAATTAGAAGCCAAAATAAAAATAAAAATTGTTGCAATTAAAGGAAAATACCTCTCTGCAGCCTCCATAGAACCCAAAACCGAACTCATCAAATTTAAAAGCGCCTCTACTCCCATTTCAACAACACTTTGAACTTTTCCCGGAACCAACTTTATTTTTTTCCTAAAGATAACTGCGAATATTATTAAAATTAAAGAAACAAGCATTGCTAAAAGCAAGCCGTTGGTTATGCTAACGCTTCCAATGCTGAATATTTCTTGTGCTTTTAATGATATAGCTTCCATAAAATGAAAAAAGTCAAATCAATTATATATCAAATTTTCCAAACGTGCAATAGTTTTCAAATTTTTGTATTAAAAAACGCCCTATTTTAGGCGTTTTTTAGGTGTTTTTCTTAAAATCCAAGCTTTTCCTTTACAATAATCATTGTAATCCTGCCCGAAGTGACTTCTTTATTGATGACAAGTTCTTTATTAACACTGCTGCCCCTTCCGTAAGCTTTCATAGCCCTTTCGTTTTCTAATGGCAGTACATATTCAGAAATTCTTTCAAATGCTTCTTTTATATTTTTTACAATTTTTTGCGAACCCACAACCCAAATCACATGGTCTGAGCCGTAAGTATAAGCTGGCAATTGACTTCCTGTTGCTGAAACAACAACAACTTTTCCGTCTTCTGTGACAGCGTGCACGCTTCCTATCACCCAATCTGGAGCTGCGCCCAGTTTTTTTCCCGCCTCGGGCGGGATCCCGCTTTGGCGGGACATTTCCACTAATTTATTTCTAACAGAATTATATTTTCCTGACTCATTTATTTCTCTAGCTAACCCAATAGAATCAACTGTCACAGAAGACATGTTCATTATCTCAACGCCTTGCGGAATCATTTGCAAAGCTTTTTCTTTTGCTTCTATACCGTTTTCTAAAACCAAAACAACAATCCCATTTTTTTCTAAGGCTTCTTTGGCTTTATTTATTGATTTTTCTGTTGCTAATTCACCGAAATCTTTTTTTGCCATGTTTTTTGGGACATTAATAATAAAATTATTAATAAAAATGCTGTTAAAGCCATTGCTGGAATTGTTATATATCCAAACTCTAAAACATAATTTATTGTGCACGGCTCTGAAATTGTGCAAACTGTAGAATGTAAACCATTAATAACAATATAATTGTGATAAATAGAAATTACTACACCTATTATAGAAAGCGCCAGGCTGTAATCAATAATATTTTTGTCTTTTTTAAATAAAGCTAATCCTAAAAGTATAACTTGCGGATACATAAATATTCTTTGAAACCAGCACAATGGACAAGGTTCAAAACCAGCGTAGTTAGAATAAAATAAGCTACCTGCTGTGGCCAAACAAGCACAAACAAAAGCCAATTTTATGCCGTTTCCAGAAAAAAATTCCGAAATTTTTTGTTGTTTGTAAGGCAATAAAATATAAATTAATGCCAGCACTATAAAAATTTGTGAAATAATAGCGCCCGTGGCTAAAACTTTATTTATAATTTCTAATAACATAATTAAACTAATTTTATGTGAATTTTCTTTAATTCTTTATTTATTTTAGCATAATTAGGGATTATTTTGGAGACTAATGCCCAAAACTTTTTAGAATGGTTTAACTCCCCCAAGTGGCAAAGCTCGTGAACAATTAAATAGTCTGCATAAACTGGTTTTAAATAAATAATTTTATAATTAAAATTTAAATTTCCCTTTGAAGAACAGCTTCCCCACCTTGTCTTTGTATTTTTTATGGCAATCCTATTTATTTTTAAATTATAAAAACTATTAAAATATTTTATTCTGTTTTCTACAAAATTTCTGGCCAATTCCCGTTTTTTAATTGTAAACCTCCTAAACTTTTTCATATAATTTACTAAAAAATACCCGATGAGGGGTATTTTTTGTTAGATTGCTAAGCTCCGCAGGTAGGACTCGAACCTACAACCCTCTCCTTACACTTTTCCCTATGTTACCATTGGGGGTGGACTATATCATTGCCATATTCTTAAAAAGAATTTAGGCACCTCGGTATCTAGTCTCTACGGCGCTCTCCGCAAAGCGGAGTTCCCACGGTATTGCCCATTTCAGGGTTTCACCGTTATCCCGAGATTATTCATTTCAAGGTTTCCCTTGGAAGCTGCGTAACGCCGGCCTCAACTTCTCTATGGCA
>JAPLZA010000061.1 GCA_026395275.1 Candidatus Staskawiczbacteria bacterium
CTATAATCTTATCATCTTTGGACAGAGGGGTAAAGAGAAATAAACCATTGACAACATTTATGTTTGTGCTAATATTACGCTGGTACATTAAAGGTTTTTCTCCGCCTAGCACAGACGCGAAGCAAAGGAAAAACTAAACCGGAGAAGATATGACAACAAAACTTTTTGAAGTTATCGGAACGTTCATGTGCCGCAAGTGCAAAACTTTTTGGGACGGATCGAAGGCTCAGGAAGGATTGATTGGGGCGACGCCGATATTGGTATGCGGCGATCCAGATTGCGATTGCAAAGATGTTGCCAAAATCAGCGACACGCCATTGCATCAACTGCTCGCCGAAGGAAGGGGTTTGCCGACAGGTTGAAATAGCGCCTCCTAAAATTTAACGAGGTGCGCTTTTCTGCTTTTCAGTAGAGTTTTTAGAGTTTATATGTGCCCTGCAAAGAGTTGCAGGGCCTTTTTTTATGTTTCTTTATTTTTATGCTTCTCTGTTAACCAATATTTCCTGGGCGTCGTCGGCAACTAGTTTAATTTCTCCGTTGCGATCATCAACGCGTCCGGCAATAAAAACAATTTTATTTTCCTGTAAAGCCACAGGATTTTTTTCTAAAAGGTTGGGGAAAATTACAACTTCCATTTTTCCGGTTAGATCTTCAAGCTTCATAAACAGCATTGGTTTGCCGTTTTTTGTAATAATTTTTTTAACAGAAGAAATTAATCCGCCAATAACCAGTTTTTTTTCTACATAGCTGGCATCAATTTTTGAAATAGCGGTTGTTCTGGATTCAAAAAGTTTTTTAAATCCGTTTAATGGGTGTGAGCTTACGTAAAGGCCAAGCAGTTCTTTTTCCCAGCCAAGTTTTATAAAATTGCTGGCAGGTTTGGCGGGTTCTAATTTTATTTCATTGCTACTTATTTTTGAGCTGGCAAAAAGCCCCATTTGGTTTGTATTTTGTTTTTTATTGTTTTCTCGGGCAATTTCCAGCATTTTTTCTAAGTTTTCTAAAAGCTGATTTCTTTCTGCAAATTGGTCAAAAGCTCCGGCTTTTATTAAAGCCTCCATGGATTTTTTATTTAAGTCTTTTGATTTTACTCTATATATAAAGTCGCCAATTGACTTGAATTGTCCTTTAGCTTTTCTTTCCTCAACAATTGCATCAATAATATTTACCCCCACATTTTTAATTGCCAGCATTCCAAAACGTATCTGGTTTTTTTCGGGAACTACGGTAAAGTTTTTTAAAGATTCGTTAATATTTGGAGGTAAAACTTCCACGTTCATTTTTTTGCACTCATCAATTAAAAATGAAATTCTTTCAACATCAGCTCTTTCTGAAGTTAAAACAGATGCCATAAATTCAACAGGGTAGTGGGCTTTTAAATATGCTGTTTGGTAGGCAATTGTAGCGTAGGCAGCCGAGTGGGACTTGTTAAATCCGTAAGACGCGAAAGGCAAAATCCACTGCCACAATTCTTCACCAATCTTTTTAGAAACTCCGTTTTTAATTGCGCCCTGCACAAATTTTGTTTCCTGCGCGTCCAAAAGTTCTTTAATTTTTTTACCAACAGCTTTTCTTAAAACATCGGCTTCGCCTAAAGTAAATCCGCAAATTTCTTGGGCAATTTTCATTAATTGTTCCTGGTAAATGCAAATTCCTTGAGTTTCTCTTAAAATTGGTTCAAGTTTTGGGTGTAAATAAGAAATTTTTTGCTGGCCGTGTTTTCTTTCAATATAGTCTGGAATAAATTGCATGGGCCCCGGGCGGTACAAAGCCACCATGGCGGTAATATCTTCAAAAGCAGTTGGATGTAATTCTTTCAAATATCTTTTCATTCCGTCAGATTCCAATTGAAACACAGAAGTTGTCAGCGCATCCTGTAAAAGCTTGTAAGTTTTTTCATCATCATATGGGATTTTATCTAAATCAATTGAAAGTTTGTCGTGCAAAACATAAATACGAGCTAAAGTATCTTCTATTATAGTTAGGTTTTTTAGTCC
>JAPLZA010000092.1:0-9398 GCA_026395275.1 Candidatus Staskawiczbacteria bacterium
GTCTTTAAGGTTTCAGAACCCGGCGAATTCTCTCAGCGCGGAGGAATAGTAGATGTTTTCCCAATTAACCTGTTAAATGCCGTGCGTTTAGATTTTTTGGGCAACGAAGTTGATTCAATAAAAATTTTAGATGTAAAAATTACTGACGAAGAAAAAACCAAAAATATTTTAAAAAAGAAATTGAAGTCCCAAAAAATATTTTCCGAATTAAAAGGATTAAAATCGGGCGACTACTTGGTGCACTTAGATCACGGCATAGGAAAATTTTTAAAAATTGAGAAATTTAAGGTTGGAATAAATTCGCAGGAATATTATATTTTAGAATATGCTAAAGAAGATAAACTTTATGTGCCGATTGGCCTTGAAAGAAAACTATCCAGGTATGTCGGGTTTCAAGATCCGTTTGTTTCAAGGCTAGGATCCTCTTTATGGCAGAAAACAAAAAGAAAAATAAAAGAAGAAGTTGAAAAATTAGCCAAAGAACTTCTGCAGCTTTATGCAGAAAAAGAAATTACACAGAGACCCCCATATATAGAAGATAAAGAATTAGAGTCGCAATTTAGACATGGATTTGCATTCCAAGAAACACCAGACCAAATACAGGCAATAGAAGATATAAGAGAGGACTTACAAAAAACAAAGCCGATGGACAGAATTGTTTGCGGAGATGTTGGTTTTGGCAAAACAGAAGTGGCTATGCGTACAGCTTTAATAGCAGCAGTAAACAACAGGCAAACAGCATTAATTTGCCCCACTACAATTTTAGCAAACCAGCACTTCAACTCATTTAAAAAAAGATTTGAAAAAATGCCAGTAAGAATTGCCCTACTTTCCGGGCTGCAAACAAAACTTGAACAGAGAAAAATTCTAAAAGATTTAAAAGAAGGCAGAATAGATATTTTAATAGGTACTAGTCGCCTTTTATCAAAAGATGTGGAATTTAAAAATTTACAGCTTTTAATTATAGACGACGAGCAAAAATTTGGAGTAAAACAAAAAGAGAGGCTGCGCCAAATGAAAACTAGTTTGGATGTTTTGAGTTTGTCGGCAACTCCAATACCGCGCACAATTTATCTAGCGCTTTCTTCTTTCAAAAATATGAGCTTAATGCAAACTCCACCAATTAGCAGACAATCAATAAGCACTCAGGTTTTACCCTATAATAATAAAATTATAAAAAAAATAATTAATTCTGAACTGCATAGGCACGGACAAATTTATTTTTTACACAATAGGGTACAAACTATTGATACAAAATCTGCTGAATTAAAAAAACTGTGCCCCAAAGCAAAAGTTGGAGCAGTGCACGGCAGAATCCCGGAGAAAAAATTAGTAAAAATAATGGATGACTTCCAAAAAGAAAAAATAAACGTTTTACTGGCCACAACTATTATTGAAAATGGAATAGATTTCCCAAACGTAAATACAATTATAATAGAAGACTCCACACGACTTGGCCTTTCTCAGGCGCACCAAATAAGGGGACGAGTTGGCAGGTCGGGCACAAAGAGCTTTGCCTATTTTATGTATGAGGAAAAATCTTTGACTCCCTTGGTCAAAGAAAGATTAAAGGCCCTAGAAGATTCTCAAGAGCTGGGAGCAGGATACAGAATTGCAATAAGAGATTTAGAGCTTAGGGGCGCGGGAAATATACTCGGTCGCGAACAATCGGGAGCTATAAATAAAATTGGTTTGAATTTATACAGCCAGATGATCTCTGAAGCCATAGAAAAATTCAGACAATAAAATAACCTTATTAAGAAGACACGTTTACATAACAAGCAGGGCTGGTTGCTGAAAGTCCGCCTGATGTAACCGTAACAGTTGTTTTCTTTACACCGGCGACAGAATATGTTTTTAGCACAGATGACAATGCTCCGGAAAGACCGTCTGTTCCTGTCCAGCTATAGGTGTATGTGCCGGCTCCTTTCCCTCCGGAAACAGTTGCGGTCCATTTAGCCCTGTGGCCAATTGCTATTGAAGACGGTGACACAGAACAAGATACCGAGAGAGATGGTAAATTTACTGAAACGGCGTTACCGCAAACATTGGTCACTGAATGGCCATCAGAATCTGTTGCAGTAACTGTTGCTTTTTTTACACCCGTGGTTAAATATTTCATCGATACATAAGATGATGTTCCGGAAAGACCGTCTGTTCCTGTCCAGCTATAGGTGTATGTTTTTCCTGAAGTGACAATGCCTCCACTTGCGCCGGCAACCCAACTAATTTGTTGGTCGGGCGATGCTGAATTAGAAGACGGATAACAATATACTACAAGCGGAGCAGATGTTACAACTAAAGAACACTCGCTTGTAGCAGAATGACCAAAAGCATCTATTGCTGTTACGCTAACATTTTTTGTACCTGGTGTTGTGTAGGCGCCAGACATTATATAAGAATCTCCCGTAACGTCTCCGCTCCACTGATAAGCAACTGTAACCTCGGTAGCCTGAGCAGGTACGCACAAATTTTCAACACAAACTTCTCCGGAAGAACAATCATAATTAGAACTACAAATTTTTGGAGCTGAATAAGAGCTGGAGGAAGAGCTCGAAGAACCGCTTAACGAACTAGTAGAAGAATTGACAGAAGACTCACTGGAAGAAGATGTAAAAGAAGAATTTGAAAGAGAACTTGATGACAAGCTGGAAGCTGAACCTCCGGTATATATTCTTCCTCCTCCGCTAGCTGTTGCAATCCAAGAAATCTGCTGGCCAACAAATGCAGAAGAAGTTGATGCGTGACAAGAAACCGATATATTATTATTCCAGCCTATAGGCGCATTACATTGAGCTACAGTCGAGTTTCCAGTTGAGTCTGTGACAGTAACGGTCGCGACTTTTATTCCAGTAGTTAAATATGTTTTTTGTATAGAAGATGAATTCCCTGAAAGACTGTCATCTCCTGCCCAGCTATATGAGTATGATCCGTCACCACCGGTTGCAGTTACAGACCAGTTAACTTCCTGATTTTGTATAGCAGAATGAGGCGAGGCCGAACAAGTTGCGGAAAGAGGAGGCCAATTTGTTAAAATGTTAGTACTGCTACATTGAATTGTTTTTGAAATGCCTCCTGATGTCACAATCACAGAAGCATTTTTTGTGCCGGCAAGGGCATAAGAAGTTGATACAACCTGACTTTTACCGGTTACATCTCCATTCCACTGATAAGTATATTGTCCATTTCCTCCACTGGCATTAACGTACCAATTAACTTGGCGATTTATTAAAGACGTTGGTTTAGATGTAGAGCAGGAGGCTGATAAGGCGGGCCAACCCGGTAAAACAATTGCTCCGCACTGAACAGTAGCCGATGCGCTACCAGCCACTACTGTAACAGTTGCAATTTTTGTACCAGAAGTAGTATAAGAATCCATCTCAAAAGAAGCCTTGCCGGAAACATCTCCGCTCCATTTATAAGTATATGGCCCTATTCTTCCACCAGGAGTTGCTGTCCACTTGATTTGTTGGTTGCGATATACTAGATTGGGCACAGCGTTGCAGGAAACAGTAAGAACAGGGGTTGTTAAAGCAGACACCTGTTTGCCGGAATTAAAATAGAATATACCGGCAGAAATAAAAACCCCTACTGACAACAGTATTTTTAAAAAAGTAAAACTTTTTTTTATATTATTATAGAATAATTTTTGCACGGTTTTCTATGTTTTTTCACAAAACTATTAACTAATTATATCTCTATATGCTATTATAAATCAACTATATATTTATTAAAATAAAAAAATAAATGAAAAGTCTAGTAATCGTAGAAAGCCCGACTAAGGCAAAAACAATTCAAAAATTTTTAGGAAGCGAGCGACTATGTTATAAAGTAGTCTTTTGGTCATGTAAGAGACATACATAAAAGAGAGCTTGGAGTTGATGTTGAACACGGGTTTGAACCAAAGTACATTGTTCCTACAAAAGCTAAAAAGGTTGTTTCAGAATTAAAAAAAGAATCTGCAAAAGCAGACATAACAATTCTGGCTTCCGACGAAGACCGCGAAGGAGAATCAATTGCTTGGCATTTGCAAGAAGCGTTAAAATTAAAAAACCCCCAAAGAATTGTTTTCCATGAAATTACAAAAACCGCAATTGAAAATGCTTTAAAACATCCAAGAAAAATTGACATAAATTTAGTTGAAGCCCAGCAGGCAAGAAGAATTTTAGACAGGATTGTGGGTTATAAAATATCTCCATTTTTATGGAAGAAAATTGCCAAAGGTTTATCAGCGGGAAGAGTCCAATCAGTGGCTGTAAGATTAATTGTTGAAAGAGAAAGAGAAATTGAAAAATTTATTGCGCAAGAATATTGGGGCGTTGAAGCTTTGTTGGCAAAATCCAAAAAAGAGTTTAATACTTTTTTAATAAAAAAAGATGGAAAAGTCTTAGACAAACTAGAAATAAAAAATAAAGAAGAGGCAGATAATATTTTAAAAGATCTAACTAGTGCAGACTATATTGTTGAATCAGTAGAAAAAAAAGAAACAAGAAGAAACCCTGCTCCCCCATTCACAACCAGCACCCTACAGCAGGCAGCCTGGCAAAGATTTAAATTTTCTGCCAAACAAACAATGTCTTTAGCCCAAAGACTATATGAAGAAGGAAATATAACTTACCACAGAACAGACTCTTTAAATCTTTCGGAAATGTCGTTAAATACCGCAAAAGATTTTATAGTCAGTAAATACGGCCAGAATTATTGGGCAGGTAAAATAGTAAAATACAAAACAAAAGATAAGGGAGCTCAAGAAGCCCATGAAGCCATAAGGCCGGCCTATGCAGATAAAACTCCTGAATCATTAAAATTAACAGACGCTAGGCAATTAAAACTTTACACTTTAATTTGGCAAAGATTCATTGCTTGCCAAATGGCTCCGGCTATTTTTGACTCTGTGTCTGCAGACATAAAAGCTGTTAATTACACCTTTCGCGCAAACGGACAAACAATAAAATTTGATGGATTCTTAAAAGTTTATCCTACAAAAACCGAAGAAACAGAATTGCCGGATTTAGAGAAAAATGATAAATTAGACCTTATAAAATTAAACCCCTTGCAACATTTTACAGAGCCACCGGCAAGATACACCGAAGCCAGCCTGGTAAAAACTTTAGAAAAACATGGAATAGGCAGACCATCAACATATGCGCCCATTATTTCTACAATACAAGACAGAAATTATGTGACCGAAAATGAACAGAAAAGATTTGTGCCCAGCGAAATGGGGACAATTGTAAATGATGTTTTAGTAAAAAATTTCCCGGAAATTGTTGATATTGACTTTACGGCCAAAATGGAGAAAGAATTAGATGAAGTGGCCGAAGGTAAAGACACGTGGGTAAAAACCTGCAAAGATTTTTATACTCCTTTTGCCAAGAATCTTGAAGAAAAATATAAGGACGTAGAAAAAACAAACTTAACCCAAAAAACAGACAAAATTTGCCCTAAATGCGGAGCTCCAATAATAGAAAGAATGGGAAGATTTGGCAGATTTTATGCCTGTTCTAAATTCCCTGAGTGTAAATATACAGCATCAATTGAAGGAGACCCAGATACATTAAATATTTCCTGCCCGAAATGCAAAGAAGGAAAATTAACAGGTAAAAGAACAAAAAAGGGGAAAACTTTTTATGGATGCAACCGTTTTCCAAAATGCGATTTTGCTTTGTGGGATAAACCAATAAACGAATTTTGCCCAAAGTGTGATTCAATACTTGTACAAAAAAGCAAAAATAAGATAAAGTGTTCAAATAAGGAATGCGATTTCGCTAAAGATACAAATGAGCAATGATATCCAGAAAATAATAGGCAGGAGCTCTGACCCAAAATTAATTGAGTTAGCTTTTGAGTTTGCTACCGAAGCATATAAAGATAAGTTCAGGATGTCTGGGGAAAATTATATTCTACATGCCACAAGAGTGGCTTTGGCCTTAGATAAAATGAATCTCGACAGCACAACAATTGCTTTTGGAATATTGCACGACGTATTAGATGATGTCCCTGGTTTTGCCCAAAAAGTTGAATTAAAGGAAATAGAAAGGAAATTTGGAAAAAACAT
Organism: Candidatus Staskawiczbacteria bacterium; assembly: GCA_026395275.1. Taxonomy (GTDB): domain Bacteria; phylum Patescibacteriota; class Minisyncoccia; order Minisyncoccales; family Staskawiczbacteraceae; genus XYD1-FULL-39-28. The sequence goes on from JAPLZA010000092.1 coordinate 6,059, forward strand.
CAGCCAATTAATAGAAAAAATTTCTGGCCTAGGCAGAATTAGATATCCTTTATCAACCGACATAAAAGAGAAAAAAACCTTCACCAGAGAAAAAATTGAAAATTTAAGAAGAATGTTTCTGGCCATGTCCGGAGACTTAAGGGTAGTTTTGGTAGAGCTTCTTTCGCGCTTAGATGGAATGAATCTTTTGCACTCTTTACCAGCAGACAAGCAAAAATTATTTGCTTTTGAGACTTTGCAAATCTTTGTGCCTGTTGCCAGCAGACTAGGCCTATCAGAAATAAGAAGGAACCTTGAAGATGTAGCCTTCTCTTATCTTTTTCCCGATAGGTTCAAGTGGCTTAAAGAAAATATTAAGGGCCAATATGAAGAGAGAGAAAAATATTTAAAAAAATTTATTCCACATCTTCAAAAAATTCTTAAAAAAGAAAGAGTAAAAGTTTTGGATGTAAATTATAGAGCTAAATCATATTGGAGCACTTATCAAAAACTTTTAAACCATGGAATGAATTTTGATGAAATCCATGACCTACTTGCTTTGAGAATAATAGCAGTTGATATTGAAAGCTGTTACAGAATATTGGGTATAATACATAAGCACTTCAAACCAATTTCTGAGGAAATCAATGATTATATAGCCAAACCAAAACCAAATGGATATAGGTCTTTGCACACTACTATTTTTTCACAAGACAAAAAAATAACTGAAGTTCAAATAAGAACAGAAGAAATGCAGAAAGAAGCTGAATATGGAATTTGTGCCCACTGGTCTTATAAAGAGAAAATCGACCTTAAAAAAGAAGGCAAAGATTTTGAATGGGTAGAAAATATTCCGGACTTTTGGAAAACATTCAAAATTGATTTTTTCACAAATAAAGTTTTCTGTTTCACTCCAAAAGGAGATGTTATTGTCATGACAAAAAATTCAACTCCTGTTGATTTTGCATATGCTGTACATTCAGATATTGGGAATCACTGCGAATCAGCTAAAATTGGTGGAAAAATTGTGCAGCTAAACCATATTTTAGAGAATGGAGATATTGTGGAAATAACTGTAAATAAAAACAAAGCTCCGTCTAAAGATTGGCTGAGATTTGTTAAAACATCTTTTGCAAAAAGCCACATTAAAAAACTGACTGATGAAAATAGGTCTTCTTTCAGGTTTCCTTTGCCAAATTTTATAAGAAAAAAAATAACAGAAATATCAGAAGCCTCCCAAAAAAGAAAAGCAGAAAAACAGAAAATAAAAGAGGGCGGCGTAAGGCAAATTCATATAGCTGGTCACAAAGGAATGCTCATCCACGTTGCTAAATGCTGTAATCCCCAGCCAGGAGATAAGGTCAGCGCATATTTAGCCCAGAATAGAGCTACTGTTTTACATAGAGAATCTTGCCCTACTCTCAAAAAAATAAACGAAAAATTCCCGGAAAAGGTAGTCGACGCTTCATGGGAATAGCCGGCCCTGAAAAATTGAAGGGTTGAAAAATGGGCGGCAAAATGATAGGATAAGGACAAAATAAGCCCGAGTGGCGGAACTGGCATACGCGTGCGACTCAAAATCGCATTTCCTTACGGAATTGTGGGTTCAAGTCCCACCTCGGGCACTATTAAATAAAATCCAGACGACAAGGTTGTCTGGATTTTTTTATTCGTTCGGGGTGCAGGACTTGAACCCATCCCCGAATTGCGAGCGAAGCGAGGCAATGCCTTCGGGCAACTCTTCAAGTCCCACCTCGGGCACATAAACTAAAAAACAGCCTTTTAATTGGGCTGTTTTTTGATTATAATCTTATATAATTTATTAATCCGTATACTAAGAAAGTTGATATAAATCTTGTGAATACTTCGGCAACAACGTCGGTAAACCAGTGGACTCCGCAAAAAACTCTGGCAAGCCCAACCAAACAAGAACAAATAATAAAAGCTATTGCTAAAGGGAAATTATAAAGAAATAGACAAAAAGAAACTCCAAAAATAAAAGACGAGTGGCGTGATGGAAATGATGGGTTTTTGGGAATTGGTATTAATACTTTTGCGCTTTTTAATTCAGCTGGCCTATGCTTTTTATAAAAAACATAAATTATTGTGTCAATAATAAATGCTGCAAATAAGCCAGACAATAAAGAATAAAAAAATGCCTGCCAATTATTTTCGTAATAAGCAAATGCCAACAAAAATATCATCATTAAATACAAAAGATACTTAGCGCAAAAAATCGCGAACCAGTCTAATAGTTTAGACTTCCCGGCAAAATAATTTATATTTTTGAAAATTGATATCATTTAGGCAATGGAAATTTTTTACAAAACCTCTTGATTTCTTCTCTAACTTTTTTAACAGACTTAGGATTGGAAATAACTTCGTTTATCCAACCGGCAATTTTTTTCATTTCTTTTTCTTTCATTCCCCTGGTTGTAATTGCCGGGGTTCCCATTCTTATTCCAGAAGGTTTAAACGGCGGAGCTGGGTCATAAGGAATAGTATTTTTATTTATTGTAATACCTGCTTCCTCTAACAAATCCTGTGCTTCAGGTCCTGTAATATTTTTATTTCTCAAATCAACTAAAAGTAAGTGATTGTCTGTTCCTCCGGAAATCAAAGTAAATCCATATTTTTTTAATTCTTCGGCTAAAGTTTTCGCGTTTTTAACTATTTGTTTTGCATATTTTTTAAAAGCTAAAGTTGATGCCTCTTTCAAACAAACTGCAATTCCCGCAATGGCGTTTTCATGCGGTCCTCCCTGCAAACCAGGGAAAATTGCTTTATCAACCTTTTTGGCTAAATCCGGGTCTTTGTCTAGTCCTTTTTGGGTTACTAAAATCATAGCCCCCCTTGGACCTCTTAAGGTTTTATGAGTTGTAGTTGTGACCAAGTGCACGTATGGAACAGGGCTTGGGTGGGCTCCGCCGGCAACCAAACCTGCTATATGAGCAATATCAGCCACCAAATAAGCTCCCACAGAGTCTGCAATATCCCCCAACCTTTTCCAATCAAAAGTTCTAGGGTAAGCAGTAGCTCCAACAAAAATAAGTTTTGGCTTATTTTCTTTGGCTAACTTCTCTATTTCTTCATAATTTAAAAGATGAGTCTTTTGGTCAACTCCATATTGAACTGGTTTAAAAAACTTAGCAGAAAAATTTACCTTCCATCCATGAGTTAAGTGCCCGCCCATTGGCAAAGCCATTCCCATTGTTGTATCCCCTGGTTCGCATACAGCAAAATAGACCGCAGCGTTTGCCGGAGAACCCGAATATGGCTGTACGTTTGCATGGACTACTCCAAATAATTTTTTAGCTCTTTCTCTACACAAATCTTCTAAAATATCGTAATATTTCAAACC
>JAPLZA010000092.1:9405-15627 GCA_026395275.1 Candidatus Staskawiczbacteria bacterium
CACAAATCTTCTAAAATATCGTAATATTTCAAACCCGCATAATACCTTTTTCCTGGGTAACCTTCAGCATATTTGTCTGTTAAAAGAGAACCCAAAGCTTCCCTAACTGCTGGAGAAGAATGATTTTCCGAGGGAATCATCTCCAACGAGGTTTTTTGCCTTTCTGTTTCTAAATCAATTAATTTTGCTATTTGCGGATCTTGTTTCTTTAGTTTCATTTTAATTTCTTATTATTTTTTTATTCTTACTTGTTAAATCTATTATGGTTGATGGCTCGCTTTTTGGCAAATTTCCTGCGTCAATAATAATGTCAGGCTGCCGCTCTTTAGCTTCAAATTGCTTTAAAACTTCATTTATTTCTGTAATTGCCGAATCACCAGAAATATTGGCAGAAGTCTGAGCTAATGGTTTCCCAAATGTCTCTAATATTAAGTTCAAAAATTTATAATTAGGAATTCTTACGCCTACCGTATTTTCTTTCCGTACTAAGGCTGACAGTCCCTTTTTTGCTTTTAAAACTACTGTCACTTTTCCCGGCCAATTCTTTTTTAAAAATTCTTCTTGTTTTTCATTTACTTCAGCAATCTTTTTAGCGCCAGATATGCTTTCTACAAAGGCTAAAAGTGGTTTTGATTTATCCCTATTTTTTACCGAAAATATTTTCTCTACAGCTTTTTCATTTCCGGCATCACAAATTAACCCATAAACAGTATCTGTGGGGCAGACTAAAACTGCTCCATTTTTCAGGGCAGTAATTATCTCTTTTATATTATTTTTATTTTCCTTTATTATTTTCATTTAAAAATTTAGAAACTTTTTCTATGTCTTCGGGGCTGCCAAAGTCATACCAACAATCTTTTAATTCTTTTATTTTTACTTTCCTGTCTTTAGCTAAAAGAGAAACTGCATCAGTGATTTCATATTCTCCCCTTAATGATTTTTCTATCATGGGTATTTTTTCAAAAACTTTTGAGGTAAACTTATAAAGTCCCGCATTAACTAAATTGCCTACAAATTCTTTCGGTTTCTCTACAATTTTTTCCAATAATCCATCTGAGTTTTCAACTAAAACCCCGTACTTTTCTGGACGCTCTTGTTTTACTCCTGCAACATAGCAAAATTCATCATCTACGTTCATTGCCTTTAAATCTTCAACAGAAAAAAGATTGTCTCCATATATGTATAAAAACTGATCTTTTACTTTGTTGTTTAAGCACATTAAAGGACAAGCTGTGCCATATTTTCCTTTTAAATTTGGACAGTCAGACTGATTTACAATTTCAATTTTAATTTTTCCTTTATTTGGCGCGGTATAATCTTTTTTAAAATTATCCATGGCCTCTTGCATGTATCCGGTCACTAAAATTATATCCTTGTATCCTGCTAAAAAAAGGCTGTCAAAAAGGTATGACAAAAAAGGCCTGCCATTAACCGAAATTAAATGCTTGGGTTTGTCTTTAGATAAATTTAGCATGCGAGTCCCCTGACCCGCGGCAGCTATAACAACTTTTTTAATCATGCCCTAATTTGAACGCGCTTATGTTTAAATCTATATATTTCTGCGGAATAATATTTTTTATAGCCCTGAATACAGATTCTTTTTTAAGAGGTATCAAATTTTTACCAACGGCATAGCCTAGCATATACATTGTGCAGACAACTTCGTTATCTAATTTATTTTTGCATGTTTCTGACGCTGGTATAAATTGAAAATCTTTTTTTGTGTTGTTAAGCTGTTTTATTATTTCTTCTTTAGAAAGAGAACCTATAAACGGCAAAAAGTATTCGTTAATTAAAATTTTTGTTTGTTTACCGGCTTTAGGAGACTCGCGCAATGCTTCAAGCCCTTCCATGGCAAGAATTAAATCCGCGGTGCCATTAGATACCATAGGAGAATTAACTTTTTCTCCAAACCTCACATGAGCCTCAACGCTTCCGCCTCTTTGAGAAAGTCCATGAAGTTCAGAAGACTTTACATCATATTCTTCAACAAAAGCAGATTCATTTATAACAGAAAGTAAAGTTATTAATCCTTGTCCTCCAACTCCTGTAATTATTATATTAAAATTTTTAGGCATTTTTTTGTCTTTTAGCTAGTAATGCACATATTCTTTTGCAAACTATTAATGAAACTTCATCTTTTTCCAAAAATTCTTTTACCGTAGCCTCTAGGTCTTTCATATCTATTGGGTCTAAAACTTTTATATTTTTTACTCCGCAAGCCTTAGCAATTTCTTCTATTCTTAACTCTTGAGTGTCTTCACCCATTGATGTTTTTCCCATTCCGGGATTATTTTGGTGACCGGTCATAGCGGTAATTCTGTTGTCTAAAACAATTAATAACGGATTGGATTTATTGTAAACCGTATTTATTAATGCCGGAATTCCTGCATGGAAAAATGTTCCGTCTCCCATTATGGAAATAACTTTTTGATCTGAAACTTTTTTAATTCCATGAGAAATTCCCAAGCTTGCCCCCATGGAAAAAAGCGTGTCTTGCATGTTGTGCGGAGCTAGGCCCGCAATCATGTTGCACCCAATATCTCCTGCAAAAATAGCTTCCGGTGCTATTCTTTTTAAAACAGGAAAAACATACCAGTAAGGGCATCCTTCGCAAAGTCTTGCTGTTCTTCTTGGTAAATCTAATTGTTTTACTTTGAATTCAGCAAACTTCTTACCGGTCACTTTAGACAGGGCGGTGCAGATTTTATCAGTGCTCAATTCTCCTATTTCCGGTAAAACGTTTTTGCCGAAGACTTCCAGCTTAGGATTAACTCCTTTGGCCAATATATTTATTTCTTTTTCTATATATCCGTCCAACTCTTCGACAACTAAAACCTTTTTTAACCCTTTTATAAAAGTTTTTATTTTCTTTTCTGGCAAAGGATAAAAAAATCCCAGCTTTAAAATAGGCAAATCTAAGCCCAAAGTTTCTATTGCTTCTAACGCGTGCAAATAAGAAACTCCGGACGCAATAATGCCGACTTTATTCTTGCTTGTGCCCCGAGGGGTATTACCTGTAATATTATTCACTTCTGATTTTTCTGCAAATTGTTTAATTTTTCCAATCTTCTCTAAAAGCTCTTTTTTCATCTCCATAACTCTTGGAGGCATTGTGGTAAACTGGTGCGGATTTTTAACAAAGTTGCCCTTAACTTGAGCATTTTTTACTTCCTCAAACTCCACGGGCATTTTTTGATGATTAACCCTCGTGTTTGTGTGCAATATAACAGGAATATTAAATTTTTCTGAAATTTCAAAGCCAAGTTTTGTAAAATCATAACATTCTTGAGGATCTGAGGGCTCTAACATTGGAATATGGCTTAAATCTGCGTATCCTTTAGAATTTTGCTCTGTTTGCGCCGAACTCCAACAAGAAGGATCATCAGCAACAACAATTACCATACCAGCTTTAACGCCGGTGTAAGCTAAAGGCAATAAAGAATCTGCGCAAACATTAATTCCAAAACTTTTCATGTTAACTAAAGACCTAACTCCAGAAAAACTGGCTCCTATTGCAGCTTCTAATGCAACTTTTTCATTTGTTGACCATTCTGAATAAGCATTGTTTTCTTTTGCTATTTTTGCAAATCCATCTCCAATTTCAGCTGAAGGACATCCCGGATATCCGGAAACAAAAGAAACTCCGGAAGCCAAAGCTCCTTTAATTATTGCTTCATTGCCTAATAATATTTTCTTCATTTAAATAACAATATTAATTAATTTATTCGGGACAAAAACTATTTTTTTAACTTCGCTAGCACCAATCAAAGCTTTAATTTTTTCACTTTTCAAAACTAACTTTTCTGCAGCCTTTTGTTCAATTCCTGATTTTGCTTCTATTTTATCTCTCACCTTGCCATTTATTTGCACAATTAAAAGTATATTTTTTTCTTCAATTAATTTTTCGTCGTACTTTGGCCATTTTTGTTCACAACACATTCCCTTCAACTCTAAACCAACCCAAAGTTCTTCTGCTAAATGCGGAGCAAACGGAGATAAAATTCTCAAAAAGTCAGGCAAATCTTTTTTGTCTAACCCTTGTACCGACACCTGCCATGCGTTCACAAATTCCATCATAGAACTTACTGCTGTATTAAATTTTAACAAATCAATATCTTCTGAAACTTTTTTAATTGCTTTATGTAACAAACTTTTTAAGGGAACCTTATCCGCCGAAGCCTTGGCGAAGGCGGACTCTTTGTTATTTTCAACAGGCTTTGTAGCTAAATTATAAATCTTTTCTATAAATCTTCTGCACCCCACAACTCCTTTCGTATCCCAAGGAATCATTTGCTCAAATGGCCCCATAAACATTTCGTAAAGACGCAAGGTATCAGCTCCATATTCTTTTACAACAACATCGGGGTTTATAACATTACCCTTAGATTTTGACATTTTAATTCCGCCTTCGCCCAATACCATTCCATGAGAGGTCCTCTTTTTATAAGGTTCACTTCCAACCAATGCAGGAACCGCTTTTATATCCCACAAAAACTTAAAAATAAATCTTGAATACAATAAGTGCAAAGTTGTATGCTCCATTCCACCGTTGTACCAATCAACCGGCATCCAATATTTTAATAAAGCCTCGTCAGCTAATTTCTTATTATTTTTTGTATCTATATACCTTAAAAAATACCAATTAGAGCCTGCCCAGTTTGGCATTGTGTCTGTTTCTCTTTTTGCATCACCGCCACATTCCGGACATTTAACTTCAACAAATTTTTTAATCAAAGAAAGCGGAGATTCTCCTGTGTCTGTTGGTTTATATTTTTTTACATTTGGTAACTTCACGGGCAAATCTTTCTCTGCAACCGGTTGCCACCCGCATTTTTTGCAATGAATCATTGGAATTGGCTCGCCCCAATAATGCTGACGCGAAAAAACCCAATCTCTTAATTTATAGTTTACCTTTGGCTGAGCTGAACCTTTTGCCGTAAGCCATGCTGTTATTTTTTGCCTGGCATCGGCAGACTTTAGCCCATCAAATTGCATAGAATTATACAAAGTTCCTTCTTCTTCGAAACACTCCTCTAAATTCTTTACTTTTTGGGTTAATAATTCGTCTTCAGGCCTTATTGAAGTGCGCAAAGGTATTCCATACTTTTTGGCCATTTTAAAATCCCTTTTATCGTGCGCATCGGCAAAAACAGCTCCGGTTCCATAGTGCCCCAAAACAAAGTCGGCAGTCCAAACAGGCATTTCTTCGTTTGTTGCCGGGTTTCTCACCAAAATTCCTTTCAACTGAACTCCTGTTATATCTTTATCTTGATTTGTTCTGTCCATATCGGAAATATTCTTCACACCTTCCCTATATTTTAAAACCTCTGTAATGTTTTCAATTTTAGCCTTATGCTTATCTATAAAATTATGCTCGGGAGACAAAATCAAAAATGTTCCGGAAAAAATTGTATCTATTCTTGTTGTAAAAACATCAATAAACTCTTCAGCTCCTTCAACCGAAAATTTAACTAAAGCTCCGTGCGATTCTCCTATCCAATCTTTCTGCTGAATTTTAATTTTTTCTAAATAATCTACTGAGTCTAAATCTTTAATCAACCTGTCGGCATAATTGGTAATCTTTATCATCCACTGCTCCTTTTCTTTTTTCTCAACCTTAGTCCCACACCTCTCACATTTTCCATCAATAACTTCTTCGTTTGCTAAACCAATTTTATCTTGCGGGCACCAATTTATTGCTATTTTTGTTTTGTAAGCTAGATTATTTTTAAATAATTGAATAAAAATCCACTGCGTCCATTTATAATACTTTGGATCTGTTGTATCAATTTCGCGCGACCAATCAAAAGACAAACCTAAATTTTTCATTTGACTTCTGAAATTGTCTGTATTCTTTTTTGTTACAACCGACGGATGGACTCCTTTCTTTATGGCGTAATTTTCTGTGGGCAAACCAAAAGCATCCCAACCCATTGGGAATAAGACATTGAATCCCTGCATCCTTCTTTTCCTTGCAATAGCGTCTAATGCAATATACGGCCTGCAATGACCCACATGCAATCCATCTCCTGAAGGATAAGGGAATTCATCCAAAAGATAAAATTTCTTCTTCTTAGAGCCATTTTTAGCCTTAAAAACGCTAGAATTATACCATTTCTCCTGCCATTTTGGCTCAATTTTTTTAGGGTTGTATTTTGCCATGATTTATCATATATAATACCAAAATTTACAACTTGGGTAAATCTTGACAACATAATA
>JAPLZA010000077.1:0-19217 GCA_026395275.1 Candidatus Staskawiczbacteria bacterium
CGCATAAGACGAAATTAAAAGAACTATTAATATAACAACCATCTTGATTACATCCCAAATAAAAGCAGATTTTTTTGTAATATTTTTTGTTTCCTTTTTACCATAAACTTTTTTGAACCTAGCATCATTTGAAAAAAGCCAAACAGTATAAGCAAAAAAAGTCAGAATTAATATTAAGCCATCTAACCTGTCTAAGCCTCCGGTCCTAAATGTTAAAATCCACGGTAACACAGCAATAATTGTAGTAAATATGGCGCTGCTCTGCACCATTTTACTTTCGGTGGAAATGGATTTACGCGCCATTAAAACCGCAATTGCCATGGCTAAAGATAAATCAACCAAGTTTCCGCCCATAATATCTCCGAAAGAAATCTGTGGCATGCCACGAAAAGCAGCATTCAAATCAACAAATAAGTTGGGCAAGGAAGCTGCAAAACCCATAACAAAAAAAGCAACAATAAACTCTCTCCAACGTAGATATTTGGCAACCTCTGTGAGGGTTTTAATAAATTTTGAGCTTAACCATGACAAAACGAAACAAGAAACAACAAAAATTGCAATTTCAATAACCATTTTTTTAATTATTTAATATATTATTTCGTAAATTATCCCAAACAAAAAAACAAGCGACAAAGGATAAATTATTATATTCTTGCCACCAATTTTTTTGTACATGAGCAAAATTAAAATTCCGTCTATTCCCAGTAAAACTCCTCCTATAAAAGAAAGCAAAGGTATGAAAGAATTATATTTGAATAAAAGTAAATATAATATTAAAGGTGGACAGCAAGTCATAACAAAGGCCTGCCAGTGTTTAATCTTTAAATCAAATATTAGTGTTTTTTTAAAAATAATTCCCTGTGTTATAAAGGCAGTAAAAGTTGCCAGTGCTCCTATAAAAAGTGAAATCAAAACAAATATGTTTGGCAAAAAATTCTTTAGGCCTTGTAAGGCGGTTTGTTCGGTTTGTTTCCCGGTTATTCCCAAAATTAAAAGAATAAATAAAAAATAAAAAATTGAAACAATTATGGTTGACGTTGTAATTATATATTTAAGACTTTTTTTAGGTTGTTTACCTTGTTTCTTTGTAATCATTTCTTCTATTTCTGGTATTAATCCAATTCCCCAAATCGCAAACAATAAAGGCCCATATGGCAAGAAAAAGTTCCCAATTACAGATTTCCAAGAACCAATAAATATATTACCAAATTTTATATTTGAAAAACCTCCTATAAATACTAAAAATAATGACAAGAATAATAGCATCATTACCCAAAATTCAGCCTTAGCAACTACTTTTATGTCAAAATATATAATAATACTTACTACCAAAAAATAGATGAGCACATAGAATAAAACACTCCCGGAAAAAAACGGCTGAAACACCGAAGTCAGAAATTGTCCGCCGATTAATAAATAAATCAAAAGCACTCCAATTGTCGAAAAAATTACCGACAGCATTGTAAAAGCTTCCGCCCATTTTCCTAAATAATAGCCTACAAACCCGGGAAATCTTTTAAAATCAGGAGTTTTCAAACTTATTTGGCAAAAAATCAAATTTATAGAAACAACTAAAGCCGTCAACACAAAAAAATATAAAAGCGTCAGCCATATTCCAGACTGCATGGCTATATATGGCAGAGACAAAAAACCAACTCCAACCATTCCGCCAGAAAAAACCGCGATTGGATAAACATAATCTTTAAATATATTGCTCAACATATTCACTTATTTTACCATCAAAGATAGTGATAGACAACAAGTCATTTTTGTGATAAATTGTAAATAAACGGCCCCATCGTCTAGCCTGGTCTAGGACATTTGCTTCTCAAGCAAGTAACATGGGTTCGAATCCCATTGGGGCCACAATAACAAAAACACCTCATTCCGAGGTGTTTTTACTTAGAAGCTGGTTGAACTTGTGTCGGATCATAATCGGGCGGAATTTGCCAATAATTAATTATATATCGCGCAAGATCCTTAAAAATAGGAACTGCCGAAAGCGCTGATTTAGAAACCTTTGGGTCATCTAGTTTAACCAATATCAAAAATTGAGGATTAAAAGCCGGCCCATAACCAACAAAACTCTGAATTGTTTTATCTGGGTCATATCCTCGCCCTCCCACTAATGGAACCTGTGCTGTGCCTGTTTTACCAGCTAAATAGTAACCAGGAATTTTTGCTACTCCGCCAAAACCCTTATCAACAACATTAATAAGCATTGAATTCAGCTGTGTCAAAGTTTGTTTTGAAACAATTGGCTCAGAAATTTTCTGTCTTGTATAAACCTCGTCTTTTCCGTTAACAATTTTTTCGACTATATATGGCCTTACTAATTTGCCTCCGTTTGCTATTGCGCAAAAACCTTTAATAATCTGCATGGGAGTTAATTCTATTCCTTGCCCAAAAGAAACCGTTGCATAGTCCATGTCCGGTCCGTTTCCATTTTTTAAATTACTATTTTGAGAATAAACTTCTCCCTGAAGGTCAACCCCTGTCTTTGAAGTAAAACCAAATTTATCAATATAATCAAAAAACATTTTATGAGATATTTGCTGTTCTGCAAAAACTGCTCCGGTGTTAATTGAGTTCTCTAAAACTTGAGTCATTGTTTGCTTGCCGTAAACTTCGTTGGCAAAATTGTGTATAGATTTTGTTCCAAAGCTCAAAATCCCCGTATCTACATAAGTTGTATCGGGAGTTATTTTGCCCTCATTTATTGCCGCCGCCATTGTAAACGGCTTCATTATAGAACCTGGCTCAAAAAGTTTTTGAGTGGCAGAATTTTGAAATATATCAAGATCATTTTCTTTTGAGTATTGATTGGGGTCAAAATCAGGAAAATTAGCCAAAGCCAAAATTCTTCCTGTGTCCGGCTTTATAACTATTATCTGCCCGGAATCTATATCATTTTTTTTCTGTTCCTGTCTTAACAAATTTTCTGCTTGAAATTGTATATTATAATCAATGGTTAAATAAATATCTGAACCATCCAAAGATATTTGATCGCCGTCAGAAAGAATAGACTTTAAACCTTTGCCTTTTTCCTGAATTCCAGATTTGCCTTTTAAAATATCCTCATAATAACCTTCTATGCCATACTGTCCCGAACCTGCTCCTCCTAAAAAACCCAAGTCTTGAGAGGCCATTCCTCCCTGAGGGTAAAATCTTTCTGGCGCATTTTGCCAGGACAAGCCTTTTAAATTCAATGCCTTAATTTTATCTAATTCTTTTGAAGACAAGCTCTTCTTGAGCACAACATAAGAATCTTTACTGCTTAATTCTGAAAGTATTTGTTCTTTGGATTGACCTATACTTTTACTTAATAAGTCGGCAAAAGCATCTTTGTCCGGTATGTCTTTAATGCTTGCAGATATTGCCCAGCTATCTTTATTTATAGCTAAACTTTTAATTTCTCCTGATCCTTGAGCCCCTTTTGTTTCCTGGCTATTCTCACAAAAAATCTGACCCCTTGAACCTACCACGCTGTTAAAAGCTGTTTGTTGACCCAGCGCCTGAGCCTCATAAAGTTTACGCTCTAAAATTTGCAGAAAAAATAAACGGCCTATAATAGCCGCCCCGAATGCGATAATAACAAATAAAATGAATCCTATTCTCCAATTAAAGTTTTTTTTCATTTTACGCTATATGTCTTTGTTTTTCTGAGTTACCTTTGCCGAATTGTCCAAAATATTTATATATTTTACCGAAATTGCTTTTTGAAAATTCAATGCCTGTATTTTTGTCAAAGCTTGACCCATGAAACTGTTCTCTGCAAAAGAAATCTCCAAGTTTTTCTTTTCTTCTGTAAGCTGAGTAATTTGCCTATCATAACCGCTTATTACGTAAGATCCTTGCGTTAAATCGTTTATTTGCCAAACATAGAAAACCAACAAAGCCAAACTCACAAAAAATCCCACAGAACAAACTGCCTTCCAGTTAACAATGGGAACGTCTATAGAATTGATTTTAGACTGTAGGTTCTTTTGGACTCTATAAAAACTTAACGTTGCTGTTGTCATATGCTAAATTTTAATTGCTACCCTCAGCTTTGCAGATCTGGCTCTAGGATTTTTTGAAAGCTCATCCCTGCTTGCTGTTATTGGTTTTTTAGTTAATATTTTTAAAACTCCTTTTTTTGCTTCGCTTGATAAAAAATTTTTAACTATTCTGTCTTCTAAAGAATGGAAAGATATTACTGCCAATCTGCCTTCTGGCGCTAAAATTGAAATGGCGTCTGGTAAAATTCTTTTTACGTTTTCTAACTCGTCGTTTACAGCTATCCTTAGGGCCTGGAAAGTTCTAGTGGCATAATGTATTTTCCCTCGCCAGTATGCCGAAGGTGTAGCGTCTTTTATAATTTCTATTAATTGAAATGTTGTTTTGATTCTTCCAAGCTTTCTTTGCTCTACAATATTTTTTGCTATTTTTTTTGCAAATTTCTCTTCGCCGTAATTCTCTAAAATTTCTTTAATTTTTTCTTCCGGCCATTCATTAACAATTTTTTCTGCTGTTAAATAATTGGTTTCATCGTTATATCTCATGTCTAGTCCCTGGTCTATTTGAAAAGAAAATCCTTTGTGGGCTCTGACTAGTTGCGCTGACGACATTCCCAAGTCTAACAAAACTCCGTTAACTGCACCAAAACTTTTTCTCTCAATAATTTCTTTTAAATTTGTGTAAGAGTCATTTACCAACACAACTCTTTCTTTATATTGAACGTGTAACCATTGGCTAGCTGCAACTTGTTGCGGGTCTAAATCAATTCCCAAAACTTTACCCTCTGGCCCGTTTCTTCCAAGCATATCTTCTGTATGCCCTCCCTCGCCTACCGTACAATCAACAAAATTCTCATTTTGTTTTGGATCAAGATATTCTATAACTTCTTTTTTAAGAACCGCTGTATGTATCATTTTTTTACCTGAACCCTTCTTATAATAATTTTATAAAAGGCTTTATATCCCTAGCCCGCCTAATTTTGAAACAATATCGCTCACTCCTTTTTCTGCTTCCTTTGTCCATTCATTCCATTTTTCCAAATCCCATATTTCCAATCTGTTGGATAATCCGCAAATAACAACATTTTTATTTAATCCTGCATATTTTTTTAAATAATCAGGAACCAATATTCTTCCCAATTTATCTAACGTCACTTCCATAGCTCCTGCCAACATTGTTCTTGTAAAACTTCTTGCTTCAGATTGGCTTATTGTCAGATTACTTATTTTGTCTGACATTATTTTAAATTCTTTCTCTGTATAAACAACCAAACAGGATTCAATTCCTTTTGTTATAATTATTTTCTCTCCCAGTTCTCCTCTGAATTTTGCAGGCAGAGCCAATCGTTTTTTAATGTCGATTGTGTGCTCATATTGTCCTATTAACATTAAATTACTTATGCACTGGTTTAATGACTTCTCCCACAGTTATCCACATCTTCCCACTTCTCCTTATTTATAGTCCACTTCATGATACCTCGTCAACACCTGTCCCCAAACACCCCATTTTGTTCGTAAATAGGCCTATTTGTACACTAGTTATCCACAGGTCAATTTACGACTATTGTCGCACAATAGGGGTTATCCCCATATTTACATAAAAAAAGAGCCCCACAAAGTGAGGCTATAATAACTACGTTTTGAGTTACTCTCTGTTCAGTGCGCTAATGATAGCTCTAATCGGAGCCAACTCGCTATTTGTATCCACTCCGGCACCCCAACGTATACTTCCATCAGGAATCCGAAGCTGCACATAGCAAATTGCCTGAGCCGTCTCGTCCTTGCCCAGAGTGTGCTCGGAATAATCAAGAACACTAACATTTATTCTTTCTTTTTGCAGAGAACAAACGAAAGCATGAATTGTGCCATTTCCCTTTCCCGGAAGATCCAACTGCTCGGCGTTAAGCATTATTTTTGACCAGCAATGACACTCTCCGCCTTCGTTGCTGGTTTGAAACTTCAACAACCTGTATGGAGTTTCTCTCTCAATATATTCTGCCCAAAACATTTGCTTTAAGTCTGGAGCAGTAACTTCGCGCCCGAGCGCGTCTATTTTCCTTCCTGCTATTGCCCCGAATTCGCGCAACATGTCTTTCGGTAAACGCATCCCACATTCAGTTTCAAGCAGATATGCTATTCCGCCTTTGCCTGATTGTCCGTTAACCCGAATCACCTCTTCATACCTGCGACCCAAGTCTTCCGGGTCTATCGGCAAATACGGGACATCCCATAAGACCGCGCAGGACGTAGCCGCATTAAACGCAAAAGCACGACTTCTCAAACCCTTACGAATTGCATCTTGGTGCGATCCGGAAAAAGCGGTGAACACCAATTTACCGGCGTAAGGATGGCGAGGCGAAACTTCCATTTCAGTGCAACCCTCATAAACTTCACGAACATGGTCTATGTCAGAAAAATCCAACTCCGGATTAATTCCTTGACCATACATGTTAAGCGCCACTGTTACAAGACAAGTATTCCCGGTCCGCTCTCCGTTTCCAAAAAGCGTTCCTTCAACCCTGTCAGCTCCAGCAAGAATACCAAACTCGGTGGCCGCAACTCCGGTACCACGATCGTTATGCGCATGAAGACTAATGATAACGCTGTCGCGAAAGGCCAAATGCCTGCAAAACCATTCCACTTGGTCTGCATAAACATTGCACATGGCAACCTCAACAGTATCGGGCAAATTGAGAATCATTTTATTTTGAGGCGTTGGCTTCCACACATCCATCACGGCCTCGCAAACCTCAAGCGCAAAATCCACTTCAGTGGCTGAAAAACTTTCCGGCGAATACTGGAACAAAACTTCTGTTCCTTGCGCTCGAAGTTTTTCTGCATGCTTCTTAACCCACTTTGTCCCTTGAATCGCCAATTCCACAATCTGCGGTTTTTCCATTCCAAAAACTATCTTACGCTGCGAGGGCGAAGTTGAGTTATACATGTGAATGATAACCCTCTTAGCGCCCATCAAAGATTCTACTGTCCGCTTAATCAAATCCTCGCGCGCTTGCACGAGAACCTGGATAGTCACGTCGTCGGGAATCAGTCCCTCATCAATCAAACGGCGGACAAACTCAAATTCAGTAGGAGACGCGGCCGGAAAACCAACTTCAATCTCCTTAAAACCAATCTGAACCAACAATTTGAACATTTCAATTTTCTTTGCCACTGTCATGGGCACTGGTATGGCCTGATTGCCATCACGCAAATCAACACTGCACCAAACTGGTGCCTTAGTTACCTGACGACTTGGCCACTGGCGATCATCCAACTTGATAACCGGAAACGGTACGTACTTGCCTGTTGGGTTCATAGCTCCTGTCCTTTCTATTTTCAACGAACTGTCATTTATTTCCACGCCAAAATTTTTTAAAACTTTCGCCTAGAAATAAAATTAAAAATCCTCTGATTAGGAGGATTTTGATGCAAAATTATTTTTTTATTTATTTCTTCATCAAAAACCTCCTGTGGTCAGGTAATAAAAGTAGGCTTAACAATAAGCTCAGCTGAAGGTTTAATTTTTTAATGCCTAATTTCTTCATATATTGTATTATTATCCAAACCAAGTTTTTTGTCAAATATTAATTATTATTATTTGCGCACTGACTTATACCCAAAAGATTACACAAACTGCTCAATAAGCTTGCTGCCCCTGCGTCAGACAGGTTGTTGACCCCCGTATTTTCGTACTCGCTAACTATATTTTTTGCTGATTCGGCTTTATTCTGTAATTCCACTTCTGAAAAAATTTTAACGCTATCTATGTTCACCCAGCCAGTATCTTGCGCGAATATCCAGCCGGAAATTTTTGAATTAGAATCAATGCTTGAACCCCCATAATTCGGATTAAAATTAATCCACTCGCCATTCTGAGAGTAGCCATAGCCAGATAAGTTTCCTTTACTGTCCTTTAAAACTCCGTAATCTATAGAATCGCAAGAAGCGGTGTTAAAACAACTCAAAGAAATCCATCCCACCTCTTCAGAATAAATATAACCCGGCAAGCTGTTATTGCCGGCATTCGCAGTAAAACAAAAGCCAAGACTTAGAAATATTAGAGCTATTGATAGAATAAGCAATTTCGGCATGTTATAGAAATTATAGAGAATATTTTATCTTAAACAAGCCCTACTTATCCACAGCCTTGTTTAAGACTTTACTGGGTTAACTATTACCTCAAAAGTTTCCGGATTAATCTCAAAAGTATCCCCTTTTTTTATTTTATCTGACAATAAGGCTTGAGCAACCGCATTTTCCACCTTGTCTTGGACAACCCTTCTCATTTCTCTTGCGCCAAATTCTGGCTTATATGATAGTTCTACAATTTTTTCTTTCAGCAATTCTGTTATACTAAAATTAATATCCTTTTCTTTCAGACTCTTCTGCAATGACACTAAAGACAATTGAGCTATTTTCATTAAGTTATCTTTGGTTAAAGGATGAAAAACTATAGTGGAATCAAAACGGTTGATAAATTCGGGCTTGAAAATATTTTTTTCGAATAAGGCATCCAGTAATTTATCTTTTTCAATTACCTGCTTAGATTCAACCTGCTTAAAAATCATCTCTGCCCCGGCATTAGACGTGCAAATAATAATTGTGTTAGAAAAAACAACTTTACGCCCCTGCCCGTCTGTTATACTGCCCTCGTCTAAAACTTGCAAAAACAAATTTAAAATATTGGGATGAGCCTTTTCTATTTCATCTAATAAAACCAGAGAAAACGGAGTTTGCCTAACCGGAGTTGTTAAAAGCCCCTGCATTTCTATTGGTGAAGTAGTTCCTATAAGTCTTTGAATGTCTGAAACTTCCTGAAACTCTGACATGTCAATTCTTATCATTTTTTCTTCGGAACCAAAATAAATTTGAGCCAGCGCTTTTGCGGTTTCTGTTTTACCTACACCGGTAGGACCTAAAAACAAAAACGTTCCCATGGGCCTTTTTTTAGAACCAATACCCATTCTTGCCCTTCTCATAGCAATAGATATCTCGCTTACGGCTTCTTCTTGATTAATAATTCTGCCATGAATAAGATTTTCTAAATTAAGTAAAACTTCTTTTTCTTTAACTTCCATTTTGCCAACAGGCACATCTGTTCTTTTGGAAACAATTTCAGCCACGTGGTGCGGTAAAACAATTTTTTCCCTTAACTTCTGCACATAAACAACCGTTTCCTCTAAAATATCTAAGGCTTTTTTGGGAAACGGGAGGCTGGGCATATATCTTGCGGTTAAATTTACAATTTCTCTTATACTGGGGTATAAAACTAAAACTTTATGTATGGATTCTAACTCTAGTGCGTCTGTTTGAAGAATATTTATAGTTTCTTTCTCTGTAACTTCGGAAACGTCAACTTTTTCGAAAAAATCTGCAAATGAAGGAATCTCTTCTATATTTTTATGCAAACCTCCGTACGATGCTATACCAATAAATTGAAAATTTGGCATAGACAAATATTTTGAAAGAACTCCTGAAATGTCAAAAACTCCGGCTTTTTTCAACTTCTGCCCTACAAAGTTTTCCATGTCATCAATAACTAAAATCACGTTTCCCGAAGAAACGACTTCTGAAAATATTTGGTCTAAAATAAGTTCTAGTTTGTCTAAATCTGGAACTTGCGCCGCTAAAGATACTGCATCAAGCTCCACAACCCTTTTATTATTTAATTCCGGCAAAGATGTTCCCAAATAACACTTCTGAGCTAATGCCTCAATTATACTTTTTCTTCCTGTGCCAAATTCCCCTACTATTAAAACGTTGGCCAACTTAGATTTAGCCAAAATCACTTCTGTTTGTTCTATTTCTTTTTCGTGGCCTATAATTTCTCTAAATTTCCACTTCGACACAATCCTTCTCCAATCAACAGAGTATTTGTCTAAGGTCAGAGTATATCCGGAAGAAAAATATCTGCCGATAGATCCTTTTCTTAATAAGTTTTCCAAGGACCAAAATTTTCTGCTTCTTTCGCTGACATCTTCCGCGGATTCTAACCAAGAAGTTAAATTCTCCACATCTTCTTGTTTCAAATCAAGCTCAATTAAAGCCTTCTTAAAAAATTCGTCCTGCCTGGACAAAGCAACTAAAATTTCTTCTTCTCTAATTTTGCTAAGCTTCCTGTCTGATGAAACTTCAAACGCGCACTCTATAATTTTTTTAAAATCATCAGATAAAATGTCTTCATTTGGTTTAGACTGAGACGATTGCTTGGGCATTTTTTCTAAATAATTTTTAAGATCAGCCTGCAATTTTTTAGGATTAAAACCAAGGCGCAAGCAAATTAGATTTATATCTTTACCAAATTTAACAGCTGAATAGAACAGGGCTGTTGAATTAATTTGAATTCTTTTTTTCCTGCAAAAATCTATTGAATCTAAAACAATCTTCGCTGTATCAAAATCCAATGGAATATCCAACCCTACATCCGGATTCTTAATTTTTATTTCTATAAATAAATTAACATTCCAAAATAAAAGGTACAAAGACAGAAATAAAATCAGCATATTCGCGGCAGAATGACCAGAAATAAAGTCTAGAGCAGATAGTCCCATTAATAAAAACGAAATTATAAATAAAAATAAGAATACTTCTCTAAAAATCTTTGCAAACCTAAAAAGGAAAAACCTCTCCATTTTTACGGCTTTAAAAATTTCTGTATTTTTAAAATTGAAATTAAATGACATTGAAAAAAATAAACAGGAATCCTAATATTATAATAAACGGAACCAATATCCACAATAAAATAACAAATAATCCGGCAAAAATAACGAAAATTTGAAATATTATTCCGGCTATAATTAAAACAACCCTCACTAAAGCCCCCATAAATCTGGAATAAACATTAGAAATTAAGGTGGTCAAAAATTCTACTACATGAAAACCCCTGGGATAGTTCCACCTATACCTGCGCCAAGGAGCAAGAAGAGATTTTAACAGAATTGGCAAAGAAAAATAATTTAATGCAAACAAAATATAGTTTTTCCAGACTCCAATCAAAAACTTCGGCATATCATAAAATTGCCAAAGCAACCAAACTATTAAAGTATTTTGCTTTTCAGAAGATTGCATTATTATATTATATCACTTTCTGGGCCACTGAGGAAAACTTTTATGTCCTCTGGAATTGGTATGGATTCGCCTGGCTTTGAAATGCCCGGGTAACGCCATGCGCTGATTATTTTTCTTGTGGGAACCATGTCTAATTTTGTGTCTTTATACATTAACCAAACTTCTCCCGGAGCCCTTGCCCGCCTAAATGCCTCAGCTTTTGGCGGGTTGCCCGTCTTTTTGTCCCCAAATAACGGAACGGTTTTGTTCCCAAACTTTTTATTTGTTTTCATAACTGCCATTGTCCCGGGAACAATCCCCTGCTCCTTACGCTCGGGTTTATAAAGTATACCTAAAAGCTTTTGCTTTGAAAGCCCATACTGACGCATTTTTATCTTTGAATGCTCTGTCCAAAAAAGTTTGCTGTACTTTTGATTCATGTGTGGGCAGTATAGGAATCGGACCTATTGCCTTTCCGATGTGAACGGAACGTTCTACCAGTGAACTTGTAACAAAAAAACAGGTTTTATCCTGTTTTTTTGTTTAAAATCTTATTTGATTATAACCTTGGCTCCTGCAGCTTCAAATTTCTTCTGAATTTCGGCTGCTTCTTCTTTCTTAACTCCTTCTTTTACCATTTGAGCTGTTCCGGCTGCTGCTGCATCAACTAAGTCTTTTGATTCTTTCAATCCCTTTGCAGTTACGTCTCTAACAACCTTAATAACATCTATTTTTTTAGCTCCAACTTCTTTTAATTCAACGTTGAAAGCTGTTTTTTCCTCAACTGGGCCGGCTGCAACTGCAACTGCTACTGGAACTGCTGCTGAAACGCCAAATTTAGCCTCTAAAACTTTTACTAATTCTGCCAATTCTACAATTGACATTTTTTCTACTTCGCCAACTAATTTTTCAAATTTAGCTGGAACTTCTACTTTTATTTCGTCTGCCATGGGTCTGTGAGCGAGGCGAACAGACTTACTTCGAAATTTTGGCTATGATATATCTTATACATTTAGGCCAAAATTTCGCTGAACACCTTACTCGTTATTTATTTAATTAATTATTTATTTTTTATTTTCTCTAATTTTGTCCAACACTCTTACAAAGCTTGTCATTGAGCTGCTGAGCGAGCCGACCAATCTGCTCAATAATTCGTTTCTTGTAGGTATGTTTGCTAATTCCAAGACTCTTGCTTTATCAATAAATCTTTTTTCAAAAATTCCTCCTAAAATCTTAAAATTTTCGTGAGTCTTTGCGAATATATTTGAAATTCTTGCCGGAGCTATTTCGTCTTCAATTCCAAAAACCAATGCTAACTGGCCAGGGATAACCGCCTTCATTTTATTCCAATAAGTAATGCCAGACTGACCAAAAGCAATTCTAACCAATGTTTTCTTGGCAATTTTCAAGTTGCATCCCGCTTCTTTCAAAGATTTTCTCAATCCAAACATATCTTTGGACGGAACCTTTGCAAAATCAACAAAAATTACTGATTTCTGCTGTGCTATTTTTTCTTTTACGCTATCTATTTGTTTTGTTTTTTGTTCTTTTGTTAGTGCCATATATTAAAAAAACTGTCTCCACAGACAGCAATAACTAGTATAAAACTAGTGATTTGCCTGGGCAGGAATTTAAAGCTTTCGCTACCTGCTGTCTATGGCTTATTAATTAATTGTAAGTATATCTTAATCTATAACTTAAACCTTGTCAATACCACCATCCATAAAATTATTTTAATTTATTATTTTTATTTTTTAGAAGCTTCCTTTTTTCACTTTTCAATTCCCTAATATGCTTCTCTGGTAAAAGATCTTCTGGCAATGTGCCACCTATATCTTTAATCGTCTGTCTGACCTTTCCCCCAACCATGAAGTGTGCTCTCGACGCCAAATCGTCTCCCCTAATATTATCTTTTTTAATTTTTTCGCTTGTTTGTGTGATACGAAACAAATTTGCAGCCAATTCGGTTGTCCCTGCTCTATCTAAAAGCTCTCCTTTCTTTATACCCTTTTTAGTTTCAATGTTCGCAAGTGGCATCCCATATAATCCCTTGTAACCAGCGTCGTTGAATGAACCGAATTTTGTTACGCCGGCTCCCTTCGCCGTACCAAAAAGTTTTTTATTTTCAACAGAAACTTCTCCCCTGATAAATAATCTTTTGTCGGCTTCGGAAAGATTTCCGAATAATTCTTGTTTTCTGGTTTGTATTGCAAAATAAGTTTGAGCCAAAGCTATTTCTGATTTTTTTGAATCACCGTTTTGCGCGATTAAATAGCAGGCATATCTGTCTAATTTCCAATCGCGGACTTCTCTGACCGTGCCAGAACCTATTTCAACCATTTTAACCAACTGGTTAAAATGGTTATCCACAGCCTGACCGCTGTTTATACAAGCTTTGGCTGCCCTGGCAATAACCTCCTCCGCTTTCTGCCAATTCGGATAGCCCAACAATGGCAATAATTCTCTGGCCTGCCAATATTCTACTTTGTTTTCATCAATTTTTTTAATACTCTCAAAATCTTTATTAAGAGAATTAACTATCATTTCTTTCTCCATAAATCTGTTTTTTATTTCTCAATTAATTTTTATTTAATTTTCTGTAGTTCTAAAACTAATTTTTCTGAAATCATATTATTTCCCCCAATTTTCGTATAACTTTTTTGACCACTCAATAGTTTCTTTTTTCTTTGCTTTCTCTGTGTTTAGAAATTGCGGGTCCGGAATCATTCCTACCCTCCATAGGTCTAGCCTATCAGCATCCCAACATGTTTGTACTGTTATATCATCACTCTTAGCTCCTGGCTGGCAATGAAAATCACAGGCGTATTTTAATTGCTCCATTTGTTTTTTAGACAAATCGCCACCCTCTAGATGAAAAAACTCGTTTACAAATTCACCGGCCCTATGACCGTGTAATGGGTCGTCGCCTTCGTTTTCCCTTTTAACATCGTGAAAATACGCAAAACAGCAAATTACCTCCCAATCTGCATCTGTGCCTTCTGACAGATACTTTCCTATAATTCTTACTCTTTTCCAATGATTAATGCCATGTGGGCTACTCATATCAAGCTTAAATTGTTCTTTTGCTATTTTTATAAGTAAATCCTTATTTATATATTCCTCACATTCTTCTCCACCCTTTTTATAAGAGTTCTTATTAACCTTATAATCCTGATAAATTAATAATGCCATTTCTTCAATGTGTTTTCGCTGATACTCTTCATCATATTCTGCTTTGGCAAACAAATCTTTAATAAATTCTTCTGGGTCAGCTGGATTACTATCTTCTATCGCATCAAAAACATTAAAAATATCCGTTAAAACATAATCAGAAAACGGACCTGAAAACCACATTGGTGGAGTATATGAGCCAAACATTTCCCAATGACACTTCATTGCATCAATAGTCTCTGGAATAAAATCGTAAAATTCAGCAATTGGCTCGCCACATTTTGGACATTTAAAATCCTTCTTGAATGGGATATAAGAAGCAGAGCATTTGGTACATTTAAATTCTTCACATCCTGAATGAGCTGTCATTTATTTCGTAAATTTAATAATTTGTTTGCTTCCTCTATGATGGTGCTTTTAAATATGTCAAAAGTATTATTTATTTCCTGATAGTCAATATTAAATTTCATATATTCGTAATATTCGTGTTTAACTAGTATGTTTATAACTTCCACAAAACTCTCTCCAGCAACATTTTTCCAGAAATTATCATCATCCATATCCTTAAGCAGTGTTTTTGCTGGTATTCCAGGACGAGTTGATAAGGTTTTTTTAATGAGTTCAACCTCGCTTAGGTTAGGATAAGCGTACTTAAATGATTTATAGCTTCGCAACATAGCTTTCGCTATCCCGCGAGCGAATCTTTTTTCTCCCCATTCAAAAAATCCCATATATTTGTTTTATTCCTTTATTTAACAATACGAACATTTATCGTTGGACAATTAATTCCATACGAAGCACAATCCATAGCATTTAATTGTTCTGGGCTGTACGCATTACCATCGTGTCTATAGGGTGCGTTTTCAAAATCATTCACTTGTTTTAGCTGACAGGATTGGCCGTTTCCTAAATAACCATCTTCACATCCACAGAGTCTGTCTCCATTAGAATCTCTCTCGTTAGTGGGGATACTATGTACACCAAATTTCTCTTGGCAAATTTGTAATGGAGTTTTTACTGTTGCCTCCACACATTCAGTTTTTTCTGAATTTAATTGATAATTTGGTCGACAACCACAAGAAAGGCTACCATTAGAATTTAATTTTCCGCTCCAAATACTATTTGTACCAAAGTCATTCTGGCATGACTGAGTATAAGTGATACAATTTACGGTGCCATCGCACTTAATAGGATTCGACATATCCAATACTTTATTTTCAGCATCACACACAGGGATTTTGGTGGCGACATAATTGCCATAATCTTCTGCAGTTTTAAAATACTGTCCAGTCGCGGGGTCAATGTATTTAGAACACTTAGGGGTTGCCGTTGATGCGGGGCTAGCTGTAGTTGTTTTAGGTGTTGTCTCAACAGTTGTTTTAGGGGTAGTTTTGACAACATCTTCTATGACTGGCTTTGTAGTCGTCGCACTATTGAGCTTACTTTCGAGTTCTTTCACTCTATTTTCTAAAATTTGTGTTTTGGTATCTGCCTTATGGAAAATATTATTCCAGATTCCCCAACTAAAAGGATTCCACCACGACGCAAATGCTATGGTGGGAACTAATAAAAAACTTACCAATATTATTAAAATGATTGGCTTTATAACTTTATTGTTATTTTTTAGCATAATTTTGTTTATTTATAATAATCACTATGTTTAAAATTTTCCAAAAATTTTCTGATGCTTCTCCTTGTTTTTATTGCTTCTTCTACTTTCATTTATTTAGTGGCTTAGGTATTTAGCCTTTGCGGCGTTGTGTTGGTCTAAGGTTTCTGAAAAAATTGTTTTGCCGTCGGTTAAATAATACCAATAATTTGTGGTTTTAGGATAAACAGCGGCAATTATTGAATTAATTCCAGGATTTGAAATTGGACCCTTGGGCAAACCATAATATTTATAAGTGTTATATGGAGAATTTATGGCCTTATCCTTTACTAAAATATCTGGATTGTCTGTAATATATATAATTGTTGAGTCTAATTGTAACGGCATGTTTATTGCCAATCTTTTCCACAAAATACCGGAAACTATTTTTTTATCATCAAATGTTCTGACTTCTTTTTCAATCATGGAAGCCATTGTGACTATATTAAAAATAGATCTTTTTTTATTTTTTATTTCTTCTCTTAGGTCTGGCGTTAATTTTTTATCAAAATTAGCCAGCATTGCGCTCAACACATCTTCACAGCTTTCTCCTTTGCTAATTTCATAAGTATCGGGAAACAAATAGCCTTCTAAATCAACATTTTTAGGTTTATCCTCTAAAAAGCTGAACTCCCCGGAATAATCTTTTTTAACAAGAGAAATAAAATAATCCTGCTTACATATACCTTTTGATTCTAAATATTTGCCAATATCTTTTTTATCCCAACCTTCTAAAATTATCACGTTATCTCTAATCACGTCTCCCTGGTCCATTTTGTTTACAATGTCATAGGCAGACATTCTGGGAGACAAATTATATTCTCCGGCCTGTAGGTTTGAATGTTTCAAAGATACTATCGCATAAAACTTAAAAAAATATGTGCTTCTTATTGTTCCCAATTTTTGCAAACTATCTGCAATTTGGTCATCTGACCAGCCATTTTGCACAGTAAAAATAATCGTTTCATGAGAACCGGGTATTATTGGCACATAAATCTCAAAACACACATAAAAAAACGCCAATAAAAAAACTGTTGTGATAATTGATGTTGCTTTCTTCAAAGATTTTGCGGATATTTTAGAAAAATCTTTGTTTTTTAACCAGTTCATAATAGTTTTCCTTGTCTTAATAATTTAGAAACGTTTGCTGATTTTTCCTCACCCGTTTTAGTTAATATAAAATACGTCTTTGGATCTCCTATTATTAATTTTTCGTTTCTTAAGGCTCTTAACGGCCTGTCTAGTTTTCTGGAGTCTGGCCAAACCGGGTATCTGGGGAATTTTAGAGTGTCTGGAAATAAAGTAAAGCATTCCTTAACCAATCTTTCAAAACTGCACTGCTCTGAGTTTGATATAACAGAATGTATGCAAAAGAGTATAAGGTCTTCCACCGATGCCTTAGAAAAATTTAAATTTTGAGTTTTCTTATTAATCATAACAAGAATTAGAAATCTGGCAGTGGGCTTTGGGCAATGTTAGAATCGCAATTCTCAACAGTTTAGCGACTATTTAGGATATGCGGGAACATCTTCCAGCTCACTTAATTACTTATTTATATCCCAAACTTAACCAAAATGCCAGAGCTACTGGCATAGTTTAGTTTATATTTACCCCATTATTATTGTTTTAATTATGGCACATTCCCGTACAGGTTGGAGTTGCCGAGTTAATCTGTTCGGTTGTTGCATTACCGTTATCGGTAATTACAAAGTTGCCAGAAATCATACCCATCCAGCAAGCCCACTTTATCGTGCCAACCTTGTCGGGTGTAAATTCAATAGTATTCATTCCTGTCTTTAATTTAATATCAAGATTATAGTCGTTCACATAAATTTGCGTGGCACAAGGTAATTTAATTGCGTTTATATTCCACTTTACAGGAATACCTTTTTTAAGGACAAAAACTTTTGGCGACCAATTATTCCCGTCAATCGTCATATTTATTTCCTGATAGCCGTTTACGATGTTTGCACTCGTGCCAGAGCCAGCCCCGAATATCCTTGTTTCAATTGACTGCAAATCCCAAGAACTCCCAGTTAAAGCAAGACCTGTGTTTATCATAATAAACCCAAGAATAAAAACCAAGACAGCAGATACTTTTAATATCTTGCTTGTTGTTTTATGGCTGATAACTGATACCAAGCTCCCAAAACCAATTAGAACTGGCAGTGTTCCCAATCCAAAAACCGCCAAGCTAATCGCTCCAACCCTGAAACTCCCAGAGCCGATAGCGTAAAGATACATTGCTTGCAATGGCCCACAAGCAATAAATAGCCCAGTTAATAACCCTGTTATCATTGGAGCGAAATATGCTCCTTTCGCTTTCTTTGATGCTTCTGCTGAAAACTTTGATAAAAACTTTGGATTGAGTTGAAATCTCCTAAACCAACTAAAACCAAACATAGACAAGGCGTAAAACACCATAAATATGCCTGCCAGAACTGCTATTATGCCTCTTAATTGTGTTGAGAAAGCAATAAAGCCACCGATCAGTCCAAGCGTTCCGCCAATCACTGCGTAAGATAATGTTTTTGAAGCTCCATAAACTAAATGCTGTGAAAATCCTTTGTGTCCTTTCAGGGCATTTTTTGTTGTGTAAGAAACTATAAATCCGCCACACATTGAGATGCAGTGAAAGCCAGTCAATAATCCTACAACAAATAATATAAGCAAGTTGGCACTCTCGCCTGCTTTTGGCAACTGAAAACCAGAAACATTAAAATCAAAGCCGACAAACAGAGCGTAAACAATAAGCAGGGCTATTAAAATAATTGCTATCCAGCCCCAGATGTTTAAGCCGTTTTTTTTATTAGTGGCTTCGGTTGCTTCGTATCCTGCTTTTTTGATTACCTCTTTAATTTCTGCCTCGCTGATTTTACCCTCGTCAAAGTCAATTTCTGCTTTTCCTTTTGCGTAGCTGGCAGAAACGCTGTTAACTTTATTTTCAAGCGATTTTTCTATTAACTGAGAGCAGGAATTGCAGTGCATTCCTGTTATCTTAAATATCTTTTTCATAAGTTTGTAAAAATTATTTCAAGATTAAATTAAATAAATACCCAGTAAAAATAATGCCTATGCCGACTATGGAGGCAAAAATAATGATGAGTTTTGTTTTCATTACTTTTTTCAATATCATAAACTCTGGGAGCGATAAACCCGTAACCGACATCATAAAAGCAAGAGTTGTCCCCATTGAAACTCCCTTTTCTGTTAATGCAGAAACAAGAGGAATAACCCCAGCAGAATTTGAATAAAGAGGTATGCCAATAAGCACAGCTAACGGCACGGTATACCATTTATTCCCGCCTGCGTATTGAGCCAAGAAATCAGCAGGGATATATCCGTGTATCCAA
>JAPLZA010000077.1:19232-19757 GCA_026395275.1 Candidatus Staskawiczbacteria bacterium
GCCGTGTATCCAAGCTCCAACTCCAACACCGATTAAAACATACGCCCAAACCTTTTTAAGAATATCTGTCGTGTAATTTTTGGCATAGATAATCCGTTCTTGCCTCGTCATTTTTTGCAAGATATTATTATTTTTTATGCTATTTTGAAGCACATACGGCTCCAACAAGTTTTCAACTTTTAATTTATCAATTATTATTCCCGAAACATTGGCTATAACAAGACCGCTTATTACATAGATTAAAGCTATTTTCCAGCCAAAAAGACCGAGCAATAGCACTAACGCCACATCGTTAATCATTGGGGAAGCCACAAGAAAAGAAAAAGTCGCTCCAAGCGGAACTCCTGCCTGCACAAATCCCAAAAACAATGGAACGGCAGAGCAAGAACAGAAAGGCGTAATAATTCCTAAAAGCGAAGCTAAAAAGTTTCCTGTGTATTTGTTTTTGTGGGATAAAATGGCTCTTATTTTTTTTGGCGGCAGATATGAGCGGATTATTGAAACAATGAATATGATTACAGATAA
>JAPLZA010000020.1:0-857 GCA_026395275.1 Candidatus Staskawiczbacteria bacterium
TCTCTAAGTCAGCTTCGTTGAAAACATCTCCCTGTTGGAAGTTTTTTTCTTGTACTCTGCCGTCTATTAAATTTTTTATTTTACTTTGAATAACCGGCCTTCTTTGGGCGGTTTTCATCATGGAAGCCTCTAAAACTTCCCACGGCTGTCCCTCAAAAATAAATTGTACACCTGGGTGTAGATCTGTATGTGTCAACATAATAGTTTACTTAAGCGAGGTAATAAACTTTTTGCAGGCCTCAGAGACACGAAGTGCCTGAAAGCCGGAAAAAAGTTTGTTGCCGAGCGATATTATTCAATTATTCTCCACTCAATGTCTTCTTTTTTACCTACGTATTCTAACCATTCACTGTTTTTTATTACAAACCATTTTTTCTTAGCTTCAGACCAAATCATTGGGTCATTTCTATAAAATGGTTTTTTAACTATTTCTTTTGGCTTTAACCTGTCTAATTCCAGCCATTTTTTAAAAACAGTTTCAATAGTATAGTCTAACTTTCTGGAAGTTGCCCAGGTGGCTACTTTGTTAATTGCTTCTTTGGCTTTTTCAATTGAACCAGCCAATTCCAGCAATTGTTTAGCCGGTTTTGTAAATCGAGAATATACTATTTTCCTCTTTTTAGCATTTTCTTTCAATTCTTGCAACCCCAGGCCCTTAGACATAAAGAAGTGGGTGACCAGCTGTCTTATTGCGGTTTCTTCCTGTAATTCATCAAATTCTTTGATTCTTTGTTTTTTTATATATTCTTCAATTTTTTTTGCATTCTTTTCTCCAATGCCCAAAGCCATTATTCCTTTTAGTCCGCCTTCTTTGTAAACATCAGAAATATCAACTTTTAAATTATCTAAAATATAAA
>JAPLZA010000020.1:916-1794 GCA_026395275.1 Candidatus Staskawiczbacteria bacterium
AAATATAAATGGCTTTTCGGTAAGCTTTTAGCTTAAAATTTAAAGCTTTATCTCCTTTTATTTCCAAAAGCTTTATAATTTCCCCAAAAATTTGTGATATTTCCTTGTTCATCACTTATAATTCTATCATGGTTGTGAGGAAGCTTCACTATTGACAAGACGCCTTGATAGTGGTATAATTAATATGTAGTATAAAACAAGCAGTTTGACAATTTAACCACAGGAGGAGTATGATTCTCAGTCTTGAAAGTCGTGTTTGGTCGGCAAGCATTCTCAACGCAATCGCGTTAGGGATGCAACTGTGGGCGGTAGTTTCTGCTCATAGCGTCGAAGGTGTGTCGCGCGGGATGCTTCTCATATTCCTCTTTATGCAGTTTACCTTTGCAGAGGTGGGCTGGAAAAAGAAGATGTGGGGGCAGTTCTGGGGGATGTCGATAAGTTTTGTCATAACTTTGGCAATTCTGTGTCTGACGTTCTTTTACTAGGGTTCATTGAAATCAAAAAGCCGTTCTCGCCGGTAACCAATGCGAGAGTTTGCAGATTGGAGGTCCAAATGAGTTGCAAAAACATACGGCCAGCTGGGGAGATTCCAAAATGGGTGTGGGTGGTTGGCGGGATTCTTTTCGCCATCTACTTTGTCTTCATGGTCACCGCGATTAACCTTTCCTCGAAGAGAGAGGTTCCGGCGCAGGGTATGTCGCAATGTCAGGTGATGGAAACATCGATCCACGACGGCGATACTATTGAGATTGCCAAGCGGTGTCAACCAGGCCTTAGCATCAAGTAGGTTCTCGCGGAAGCGAGAAGTTAGGGGCAGAGTAACGTTCAAATCGTTCCTGCCCAGTTTTTTTACAAAAATTATAAACAATTCACCAATC
>JAPLZA010000055.1:0-4103 GCA_026395275.1 Candidatus Staskawiczbacteria bacterium
AATGATGGGCTCGGGATCGTCCTGCGACGTTGCCGGGAAGCCGTAGAAGGCTTCATACCCACCAATCACCTCGCGCTGTTGGCTGTCGAACCGCACTTCCTCGTAGATGCGAAGCGGACTTCTGACGCCCGCTTTCAGCTCGACGAGGTAGCCATCCTTGCACAACTGCGCTAGGTAGTCGGCAACCTCCACGAGGTTGGCAAAGGTTTTCTGGAACTTTCGAACCAGAACCATGTGCCAAGCCACGCGCTTGGTTGTAACCGAGGCGTTGTCGAACAACGCCTGCTCGATGAACCTCTGGCCCTGCATTGCCTGAGTGCGCACTTGAGCCTTGGTGTCGTCGTCGGCGGCTTCGTAAGTGACGAAGAACTCCAGCCAGGCTTTCACCTTGGCCGTGAACTTCGGCACGTCTTCAACCACCTTCGCGTGGGTAACGATGAGGCTTTTCAGGTCTGGCGGAGCCTCAACGGCATCCGACATAACCACGCCGTCGCCCGTTGACGTTCCCGCCAATGCTGACAGAGCGCCGTTGAGTGGCTCTCCGGGTTTAACCGAAACTCCATCGTCTGGTTTTGGTTGCAGTTGCAACCTCTTCTGCTTCCGCGTCAAACTACTATTGTTCTTTCCCTTCATGTTGCTAACTCTCTCTTTCTTTGTGTGATGACCAATTGACTTTTTGCGATCTTAAGAACTGCCTGCATTATATCATATTATAAAATGTTGTCAATAGTTTTATAATAAAAAAAGACAGCTATTAAGCTGCCCGAGAATGTTGTTCATGGCGGTAGAACATAAACCATCTTTTGCCCATCAGAACCGCGAGATGCAAGTTCTGCAATCTTTGGACTAAGAGATTTACGATTTCCAGCCACAATTATTATTTTCAATCCTTGTGATTCAGCCCACCTGACAAATTGCTCAAATTGGCTGTCGCCGCTGCAGAGAGCCAAATGAGTCAAGCCCGACATCTCGTTGATGTCTATTGTCCCCACCCTTATAAACTCGAGGTCTGCAGTATCTTTCTTCTCTGTTTGAGCTCCAAACTGTTTATCAACAAGAACTTTGGGGCATTGGATAAGAATAAAACTTCGCAACCTCAAGGCGTCTGATGCCGAAGCCAATGTCAGCTCTGGACCAAAAGCGCATGCTTTCACTACCCGACCGATCCTGCTAAGATAGCGGGTAATTGCATCTAACGCACGAGGCAAATCTGAAGAATCAGGATTAGTGTTTATGGCGATGTTATCAACGTCGAGCAAACACAAAATCCTATTCCTCCTAATTTCCAACAAAGGATAGGAAAATGGCTGCATAGAGTACCACCTTTCTGTTATGGTTGTGTGCTGGACTGTTTGTTTTAAATGAGCACGTTAACTTTATATTATAATATAATTTTTGTCAATACCTAAGACTTAAATCTGCTTAATTTAGAGTTTATTGAATTTATTATAAAAATATGTTAAATTAATCATATTAACCCAGTTAAATAAAATCCTCTTGGATTTTAATTTTTGGTGAAACCAAAAATTATTTAACCGGGGTAAACTTATACAATATGAAAATAAACCCATTGTTAAAAAATTTTGTTTTTGTTGTTTTAATCCTGCTTTTGCTCGGAGGAATTTTTAGCGTGCTTTATTTGCCATCAACAACTCCAAATGAAATATCTACAACTCAATTAGTTTCAGATATAAACAACAATAAAGTTAAAAAAGTTGTTGTTTTGGGAAATTCTTTAGACATCACCTATGTTGATAATAAATTGGCAACCTCAATGAAAGAAACCGGCGTAGGATTAACCGAGTCTCTAACAAATTTAGGAGTTAACAAAGACAGTTTACAAAAAGTAGATATTTCAGCTCAGCCCGCAAAAGAAGATTTATTTTCGTGGTTGGCCCCGCTTTTAATTTATGGAATATTGCCTTTAGCTTTGATAGGATTTTTCTTGTGGACAATGATGAGGCAGGCAAAATCTGGAGCAGTACAAGTATTTGATTTTACAAAAGCAAAAGCCAGATTATTTGGAGCTGAAGGCCATGGAAAAGAAAAAATAACTTTTAAAGATGTTGCGGGACTTAAAGAAGCAAAAGAAGAACTGGTTGAAATTGTAGACTTTTTAAAATTTCCAAAAAAATATTTGGCAATGGGAGCTAAAATTCCAAGAGGAGTTTTGCTTGTAGGTAGCGCCGGAGTTGGAAAGACTTTACTGGCCCGCGCTGTTGCAGGAGAAGCCAATGTCCCCTTCTTATCCGTATCGGGTTCGGAATTTGTGGAAATGTTTGTTGGAGTTGGGTCAGCCCGCGTGAGAGATTTATTTGCAACAGCAAAAAAATCTAACCCATCAATAATTTTTATTGACGAGTTAGATGCTATTGGAAGACACAGAGGAGCTGGAATTGGCGGGGGCCACGACGAAAGAGAGCAAACATTAAACCAAATTTTAGTTGAAATGGATGGTTTTGAAAAAGAAACCGGGGTTATAATTTTAGCTGCCACAAACAGGCCAGACATTTTAGACCCTGCACTTTTAAGGCCAGGCAGGTTTGATAGAAAAATTGTTTTAGACCCACCAGATGTTCATGACAGAGAAGAAATTTTAAAAATTCATTCAAAAGATAAACCGTTAGGAAAAAATGTAGTATTTAAAGAAACAGCAGAAAGAACTCCTGGATTTTCCGGAGCTGATTTAGCCAACGTTGCCAATGAAGCTGCTTTGCTTGCAGCCCGACAAAATAAAACACAAATTGACCAGAAAGAATTTTTAGAAGCCATTGAAAAAGTTTTACTTGGGCCTGAAAGAAAGTCTCACATTTTATCTAAAAAAGAAAAAGAAATTGCAGCTTATCACGAAGCAGGACATGCTTTGGTTTCTACTTTTATGCCCGAAACAGAACCTGTAAGAAAAATTTCTATTATTGCCCGTGGTATGGCAGCTGGTTATACTTTGCAAGTTCCAAGCGAAGAAAGGAAAATGAAAACAAAAACAGGATTTACTTCGGAAATTTCCACTTTGCTGGGCGGATATTGCGCTGAAAAAGTAAAATTTGGAGAAATGACAACTGGAGCTTCAAATGATTTAAGCAGGGCTTCGGCAATGGCAAGGAAACTAGTAAAAGAATATGGAATGTCATCTTTAGGCCCCATTTCTTTTGGCGAAAAAGAAGAGCTTGTATTTTTGGGAAGAGAAATATCTGAACAAAGAAATTATTCTGAAAAAATTGCAGAAAGAATTGACCAAGAAGTTGATATGATTATAAAAGAAGCTCAGAAAAAAGCAGAAATAGTTTTACTGAAACACAGGCCCTTATTAGAAAAAGTAGCTAAAGAATTGATTGAAAAAGAAATAATTGAAAGAGAAGAGTTTGAAAAAATAATAAAAAGTAATAAAAAATAATCCCGCTAACGGGGTTATGGGCCCATAGCTCAATGGTAGAGCATTCGTCTTATACACGACAGGTTGGGGGTTCGAATCCCTCTGGGCCCACACAATTGAAAAATATATGCGCGATTAGCTCATTTGGTACCCGCCAAAAGCCAGCTTTGCTGGCAATTAGGCGGGCCCGTCAAAATGCGCAAAGCGCTTTTGTCGGGAAGCATTAAATTTATGTTTTACGTTTACGCATTTTACGACAAAACCAGAAAAATATTTTATGTTGGTTTTACGAATGACTTGAAAAGAAGATTGAAAGAGCATAATATTGGTAAAACCCAAACAACTTCTCGAATGGCAAATAAATTATTAGTTTATTATGAAGCTTGTCTATCAAAAAAAGATGCTGAAGAAAGAGAAGGACAATTAAAAACAGGTTTTGGACGAGGATATTTAAAAAGGAGATTGAAAAATTATTTAGAGGGCGCTTAGCTCAGTTGGTAGAGCATCTACTTGACGTGTAGAGGGTCATAGGTTCGAGTCCTATAGCGCCCACCAAATTTATGGAGATAAAAACGATATACGAGGACAATGATGTTTTGGTTGTTGATAAGCCAACAGGAATTGTTGTTTTTTGCGAAGTACCCGCCGGAGCCCAAAGGGCGAAGGAGGGCTACTTGATAGACCTGCTTATAGAGCAAAAACCCGAGCTTAAAAATGCTGGCGAAACGCC
>JAPLZA010000055.1:4146-5804 GCA_026395275.1 Candidatus Staskawiczbacteria bacterium
AAGATTTGGAATTGCCCACAGACTAGATAAGGACACTTCCGGGGTGTTGTTGGTGGCAAAGAGTACTGAAGCCTTGATTTTTTTGCAAAAACAGTTTAAAAATAGAGGAGTACAAAAGAAATACGTTTGCCTAGTTGAAGGGGTTATGGAAAACGAGGCTGGGACGATTGAAACGCTAATTGCCAGGGCCAAAGGAGACCCAAGAAAACAGAGAGCTTATTCTGCAATAAATGCCCCAAAGTCGGCCAGAGAAGCAATTACAGAATATAAAGTTTTACAAAGATTCAAAGATTACACATTATTAGAAGTTGAAATAAAAACAGGAAGACGCCACCAAATACGGTGTCATTTTTCTTATTTAAAACATCCAATCGCAGGAGATAAATTGTACAGCTTTAAAAATTCCAAAACTCCAGAAGGCCTAACAAGACAATTCCTGCACGCACAAAAACTTAAAATCCAATTACCTGCCTGCGCAGGCAGGCCGAGCGGAGAGACAAAAGAATTTTTGTCGGAACTGCCGGAAGACTTAAATAAAATTATTAAAAGTTTAGATAAATAATAAATTATATGATAACACTATTAGAAAAATTTAATAAAGACCAAGAGAAAAAGATGCCAGATTTGAGGCCTGGTGATACAATTAAAGTACACCAAAAAATTAAGGAGGGAGAAAAAGAAAGAATCCAGATTTTTGAAGGAATAATTATTGCCAAAAAACACGGCAAAGGAATTCCCGGCACAATAACTGTAAGAAAAGTTGTTGACGGAGTTGGAGTTGAAAGAGTTTTCCCAATTCATTCGCCTTCTTTAGAAAAAATTGAAGTTGTAAGACATGGAAAAGTAAGGAGATCAAAACTCTACTACCTAAGAACAGCCAAAGGTAAAAAAGCCAGATTAAAGAAAAAAGATTTTGCAGCTGCAATTGCAGAAGAACCGGTAATAGAAAAAATAGAAGCGCCAATTGATAACCAGGTAACTGCAGATAAAAAAACTGAAGAAAAGCCAAAGTAATATAATTTGGCGCGCGGACGTGGCGAAATTGGCAGACGCACTACCTTGAGGTGGTAGCGACGCAAGTCATGCAGGATCGACTCCTGTCGTCCGCACCAGGGCGCTTAGCTCAGTTGGTAGAGCATCTCATTTACACTGAGAGGGTCATAGGTTCGAGTCCTATAGCGCCCACATTTTGAAAAAACATAATATGCCGGAGTAGCTCAGTGGTAGAGCACTGCTCTGAAAAAGCAGTGGTCGAAGGTCCGATTCCTTTCTCCGGCACCACGCGGGCGTCGTATAGTGGTTATTATGTAACCTTGCCAAGGTTAAGATGGCGGTTCGATTCCGCTCGCCCGCTCCAAAAAAATACCTATAAAAATGGGTATTTTTTGTTTGAATTTAGCCTCTTGACGATGATGGCCATTTTGTGTTCTAACTCTTGACAAGGGTGTCTTTCTATGCTAAGATATATGCATACTTCCGAAAGGGAGTTTTTATTATGAATATACTAAAACGCATTAAAAATAGCTCTATTTTAAGGCAAAATATGCCTCTAGCTAGATCTATATTCGCAGGCATTTTAATTGGTATTTGTGTTTTGGGGGTTGTTATGCCTCAGGCTACTAATGCCGATTTCGCCAGCACAAAAAATGCTTCATATG
>JAPLZA010000080.1:0-19167 GCA_026395275.1 Candidatus Staskawiczbacteria bacterium
ATATCTTATCCATACTATCAAGAAGATGCCAACACTATGGCTTTTGATTATACAAACGTTGATAGGCCGGCTGCTTATGAAGTTAAATGCGTTCATCCAAGCAAGAAAACCAATAAGACTGGTGGAACTGGTGGAACTGGTGGAACTAGTGGAACTAGTGGAACTAGTGGAACTGGTGGAACTGGTACAAAGCCCGGGACTGGTACAAAGCCCTGGACTGGTACAAAACCCGGGACTGGTACAAAGCCCGGAACTGTTACAAAACCCGGGACTGGTACAAAGCCCGGGACTGGTACAAAACCCGGGACTGAATGTACTGAAAATACCTGGTGCGAATCAGAATATGGTGATGGGTATACTTGTATAAGTGGCAATTGCGAGCCCGCTGGCAGCGAATGTGGCGAGGATACATGGTGTGAATCAGAATACGGCTCTGGGTATATTTGTGTAGATGGTACTTGCGAATATAGCGACAACAGCTGCTCATCTGACTCAGATTGTAATAGTGGAGACTATTGCAATGGCGATACATGTGAACAGATGTCATTTAACTACGCTCCACAGTCTATCGGTCTTAATAATAATCGAAATGAATTGTGCTTTAGTCTGGCCCTGGCAACTCCTGACAACAAAGGCTTTATAAGCGCACAATACATAAATAATGGAAATAAAAACCAGTTTATACTGGTTCAAGATAGTGGAGATTGCTCGCCTGGCGCCTGCGAAACTTTTGACGATTGTCAGGGTTCTATAAAAATAAAGGGTAGTTATTTGGTAGCATTATATTCCACTTCTTCGTATTGCCAAACATTTAATCAAGACGTTACAAACTTGCAGACTCAACCAATTAAGGCAGCTGGTTTAAAAGACTCCAGTCTAGGCACTATTTATATAATACCTACGCAATAAAAGGTTAATGATTAAAAATTATAAAAAAAAATCCTCTGCAGGCCTTTGTTTACTTGTTTTTTTGTGTTTTGGTTGCTTATGTATATTCACAAGCAACGCTTTTGCTGCAGATTTAG
The DNA here is from genome assembly GCA_026395275.1 of Candidatus Staskawiczbacteria bacterium. Classification (GTDB taxonomy): domain Bacteria; phylum Patescibacteriota; class Minisyncoccia; order Minisyncoccales; family Staskawiczbacteraceae; genus XYD1-FULL-39-28. Next base: position 1,026 of record JAPLZA010000080.1, read on the forward strand.
AAGTAAATTATCCTTCTATATCTGGACAAACGCTAAATGCCAGCACAACCCTTCCAGATTATGTAAAATATTTGTTTAATGGCGGTATGTTTGTGGGTTTTTTTTCTGCATTAATTTCTTTAATCGCTGCTGGAGTAATGTATCTTTTGTCTCCCATAAGACCAGAACTTATAACCAGCGCCAAAGATAGAATTTCAGGAGCCATATCTGGCGCCCTACTTTTAGCTTTAATTTATTTAATTATAGTTACCATAAATCCGCAGCTTAGTTTTTTGAATCTTTACAAGCCCGCCCCCGTCCAGAATACATCAACTGCAAAAAAAACTTCCGGTGTTTATTTTTATGCCAAAACCGGATGCTCTGATAAAAATGTCCAACCAAGCTCTTCAGACATTGCTGACCTAGGTTCATTAAAAAATAAAATCAACTCCGTGGGCATGCAACAAGACGCAAACAATGGGGCCTTATATGTTTCTATTTTATATGCTAATCCTAATTTTTGGGGAAAGTGCCAATATCTTGACCCAAACCAAAGTTGTCAAACAGTAAGCCCTTTTGCAGAATCAGCCTCTATATACCAGTATAATAGCAACCCCAATGGGGATGGAATATATTTTTACCGCAAACCTTGTTTTAATAACATGTTTTCTACTAACGCCAAAAATAATATGTCCGACAAAACAGACCAAATATATAAAGATTCCAACAATATAGTTGCATATTGTAATACAAATAGTGGCGGTTATTATAAAATAACAAATAACGAAATTCTCCATCCTATAGGCGGGGGAGCATATGAAGCTGATCTTAATTCCTTAAAATTTATTAATGTGCCAGACGAACAAAAAAATTGCGTAAAATACAACGATGACGGGCTTTGCGCAAAAACCGGCAAAGAAGCTCCATCTCTTGGCGGAAATAATATTTCATCTATAATAATAAATGGCGAGTATATAGTCTTATTTGTTTACCGTGCGCCTCAAGACAAAAAAAACGGACCATGGACATTTTGCCAAGAATTCCCAGCAGTCGAAGATGTTAACAAACTAGGCCCTCGTCAGATGAAGTGGCAAAGCATTATGAATAACGGCGGAGTGGTCCCTAATTATGTAATTGTCATACCGGTGCAGAACAACTAATTATCATCAAAACAAAAACCGTCGCGCTTAGCGCGACGGTTTTTTATTATTTTATTTTGGCTTTATAACAACGTACCTATCTAAGCCTTCTCCTCGGCTTTCTGTTACAACGTCTGTCCTTTGAGATAACTCCGCATGCACAATCCTTCTTTCATATGACGACATTGGCGGAAGCACTTTTTCTTCTTTGGTTAAAGATGCCTGGTCAGCTAGGTCTTTGGCCAGATTTTTCAGATATTCAATTTTTTTCTTTTTATATCCATTGATATCTAAATTAAGATAAAAAACTTTCTGCATTTTTTTGTTCAAAACCATTCTCAAGAGACGTTGAATTTCAAACAATGTTTGCCCTTGCTGTCCAATCAAAATTTGAGGCTCTTCTGTTATTATTTTCAAATCAACAACATCTTTTTCTTCTTCTGTTGAATCTTTTGTGTCTTTAGGCTCATTTTTAACAGAAGAACAATTAATTTCCGCATTAGAAATATCTATTGTCATTCTTTTAAAAAATTCCTCAGCTGCCTCTTTAATTGTTTCTAGATGTTTTTTATCTAACATATTTTATGATTTTTATATATAAAATGATTGTGTCTTTTTTATGGCTTGCCGTGTTTTTTAAAAACAAAATACTGCTGAGCTATAGAAAAAAGTCCGCTTATTGTCCAATATAGTCCCAAAGCAGATGGCAAACTTATAAGTATAATCACCGTAAATACCGGAAGAAAATAAGCCATTTGTTTTTGCATCACCTGAGAAATATCTGCCGTTTTTTCTTGTCCAGTTGTCACAATATTGTTTTTTGGAAGCAACATTTTTGTCTGGAAATACTGGGTTAGCCCGGACAATATGGCTAAAATCATGTTTGGCTTAGATAAATCTATTATGTGCAAAAACAGGGGATTTATATGACCAGGGCTCACAACAAAGCTATATAAGCTAACTAATTCTTTTGGATCCAACCCGCTCCAAAAAACCCTATACAAGGCTATTAATATGGGCACTTGTATAAGCGCCAACAATAACCCGGAAAATGGGTTTATTTTTTCTTTTTTATAAAGATCTAAAATTTCTTTAGCTTGCTTTTCTTTATCGTTTTTATATTTTCTTTGTAATTCTAATATTTGGGGTTGTAGTTTTTGAAGGCCTTTTTGGGAGACAACCGCTTTCACCGATGTCGGATAGAGTAAAAACCTGATAATTATGGTTAGAAAAATTATGGCAACGCCAAAATCATGCCCTGGTATGTAATTATACAAAACCACTAAGAAGTTAAATAACGGTCTGTATAATATGATGTAAAAAAAGTTTATTAAAGATGCAAACATTTGTTTTTTATATTTTCCCTGACATTAATCCAGATTTAATAAATAAAGTGTTTATGGCTTCCTTTAAATCAGAAAATGTCTTTTTTTCTATACCAGGTAAAGTAATTATAACCAAGTCTACTCCTGTTTTTATGTCTGTTGTTTTTTTTCTCATCAGGTCGGCCAACCTTCTCCTAATCTTATTTCTTACTGTCGCTTTCTTCGATACTTTATGGCTGACCACAAATCCAAACCTATTTAACCCCAAATCATTTCTTTTTATCTTAAAAATAAAAAGATTATTTTTAAAACTCTTTGAGTTTTTAAAAATTATTTCAAAATCTTTCTTTTTTTTAATTCTATTTATCTTAGATAGCATGAGATCTTAAAAGGCACCCGTGTTTTTATACACTTATTTTTGCCCTGCCTTTTCTTCTTCTGTTTTGAAGAACTTGTCTGCCTGTTTTAGATTTTTTTCTTCTTAAAAATCCGTGAGTATTGGCTCTTTTTTTCTTTTTTGGATTATATGTTAAACTCATTGTATGTATTTTTTAATTAAGTATAATATAAGCAGTATAGCTTAAAAAAATCCAAATTACAAGATGTTTATTTAATATTTTATGAGACCTGTAAAGTATGTGTTATAAAATATTTATTGTGCGTCTACCATAAAAATTAATCACACAAGTTATCCACAGCTTAATAACACCCCTCTTTGTTTTACTCTTATTTGACAAACGACCAATAAAAAGGAAAAATACATTATTAAAAACGAATTTCAATATACATGAATAATTTAGAGCTTTGGCAGTCGGTCTTAGCGCAAATGCAGTTTCATATTTCTAAGGCAAACTTCGCCACCTGGTTTCAAAACACTGAAATTATCTCTAAAGATAATGAAAAGGTAATAATTTCTGTTCCCAACGCTTTTTCTAAAGAATGGCTGAGCAATAAATATAATAAATTAATTTTAAAAACTCTGCACGATATAGACGACTCTATAAAAGAATTAGAATTTATTATAAAACCTCAACCATCAAAAAATTCCGCGCCTAAAATAATGCCCGGAGGGTATTCCGAAAGCGAGAAGCAAGAAGAAGCTCAATTAAAGTTTGAGGAGTTTAAAATAAACAAAGACACCAATCTTAACCCAAGATACACTTTTAATAATTTTATAGTTGGATCTTTTAATGAATTAGCCCATGCCTCTGCTTTAGCTGTGGCTGAAAATCCCGGATTTATTTATAATCCGCTTTTTATTTATGGAGGAACGGGCTTGGGAAAAACACACCTTATTCAAGCTATTGGGAATAAAATAAGTGAAGAGTCAAAAAAGAAAAAAATAAAGTATATTTCTTCAGAAAAATTCGTCTCTGGCATTGTTTCTGCAATAAGAACTAACACTATGGAGGCTTTTAAGGCCAGCTTGGCTCCTATCGACGTTTTAATATTAGATGATATACAATTTATAGCTGGTAAAAACAAAAGCCAAGAAGAATTTTTCCACGTTTTTAATTCTTTGTATGAAAAAAACAAACAAATAATACTTTCTTCAGACAGGCCCCCAAACGCAATAGCAGAGCTAGAAGATAGGCTAAGATCCAGATTTGAAGGAGGCATGATTACTGACGTCAGTCTTCCAGACTATGAAACAAGGTTGGTTATTTTAAAGGCGAAGCTTCAAGAAAAGAATATGGACCTTCCAGAAGATGTTCTAGACTATATAGCTACCAATGTTAAAAAGAATATTAGAGAATTAGAAGGCGCTCTAAACAAAGTATTAATTCACAATAAAATAAACCAAGAGTTAAATATAGAAACTGTAAAAAAATTACTTAAGGGTTTCGTTTTTTCTCCTTTTGATGTTGCAAATTATAAAAAAATTATAGAAACCGTAGCTAAATTTTATAATCTAGAAGAAAAGAACCTGTTTGATCCTACCCGCAGAAAAGAAATTGTCAGACCAAGACAAATTGCCATGTATTTATTGAGGAAAGAATTAAAATATTCTTTCCCTGCTATAGCAAGAAAATTTGGCGGAAAAGACCACACCACTGCAATATATGCTCATAACAAGATTGTTAAAGAAAACGAAGAAAATAACAAATTAACCGAAGAATTAAACTTAATAAAACAGCGGATATACAGTGGATAAATAGTGTTCAATAGTATAATAATTTCTGACACCATTAATCTAATATATAAATTACACTTTTTACTACACTAATCAGTCCACAGTCTATCCACAAAAAAGTTTACAAGAGTAAAAGAAAAAATCCACGCTTAAATTTAAATTTTAAATATTAAAAAAACACGCATATAATAACAATAAGTTTAATAAATTAATAAATTATTTAATTATGAAAGTAGAAATTCTAAAAGAAAATTTAAAAAGTGGATTAAGTGTTGTTGAAAAAATTGTTGGAAAAAACTTGTCTCTGCCGATTTTAGACAATGTTTTATTAAATACGGAAGACAACTTTTTAAGCTTAAGCGCCACAGACCTAGAAACGGCGATTAAAATATGGATATTAACCAAAATAATAAAAAAGGGGAAGGTTGTAGTTCCCGCTAAATTTTTATCCAGCTTTGTTTCTTTATTGCCAAACGAAAAAATATTATTAGAAGAAAAGAAACAGGGGTTATCCGTAGAGTGTAAAAACTTTAGAAACCAAATTCAAGGATTTAATCCAGAAGAATTTCCTTTAATACCAGAATTCAAAAATTTAGAATATTTAGAAGTTGATAACAGAAAATTTTGTCAGGGATTAGCTCAAATAGCGGATATTGCTTCTCCTTCTCAATCAAGGCCGGAAATTTCAGGTATTTATTTCATTTTCACAAAAAATTTAGTGAAGATAGTTGCCACAGACAGTTTTAGGCTTGCTGAAAAAAATATTACCCTAGAAGAACCAGTTAAAAAAGATATTACTTTTATTTTACCGCAAAAACCAGCCAGAGAAATAATTAATACTTTAGGAGAGAAAGAGGGGAAAATTAAGATATATTTTTCATCCAACCAAACAATGTTTGAGTTTCCTATGAAAGAAGCGGCTCATCCTCAGGTTCAAATCACATCCAGACTGATAGAGGGAGAATATCCTAACTACGAAGAGATAATCCCTAAAAAATTTAAAACTCATGTTATTGTGAAAAGAGATGAATTTTTAAATCAAATAAAAGCAGCATCGCTCTTTTCGGGCAAAATTAATGAGATAAAAATTAAAGTAAATCCACAAAATAAAGAAATAGAAATCTCCGCGCAAGATCCCGACATAGGAGAAAGTCAATCAATTGTTTCTGCTAAAATAGAGGGAGAGGTTATAGAGGCATCGTTTAATCATAAATTTTTAATAGATGGGTTGTTAAACATTAAAAGCTCTGAAGTTATATTTGACCTAAGTAAAGAAGAAGGCCCCTGCGTTTTAAAGCCAGTCGGCGACGCAAGTTATATTTATGTAGTAATGCCTATTAAATCTACTTAGTTTTTGAACAAAATAAAAAAGAAGCCTTTATAAGGGCTTCTTTTTTATTTATAGCTAGGGATTAGTTTTACCAGTAGAAGTTAGCCAATTATTAATTCCTGATTGCCAAAAAAAGTATTGAGGGTCTAATTCTGGGTTTTGTGGTTGAGGTCCCAGAGGATTATTTTTATCAATATAGTATAAAATAGTGTGGGAGTCGTTGGGTGGTAATTGTCCTAATAAAATAGGGCTTCTGTTTGTTATAGGATCTGGCGCAGTAAAATTTTCAATTGGGTTTGATGCAACTAGTTTTTGCATTACTGCGTTCCACATTGGAGCTGCAATTCCCACTCCTTCATCTTTTGTAGGAGAGTTGTCGTTATTGCCGGTCCAAACACCCACAACAACAAAAGGAGTATATCCAACCGTCCACCCATCAACAAAGTTTTGAGTCGTACCGGTTTTTGCCGCCACTTGATACCCCGGCACATATAACGGAGAGTGCGAGCCAAAAATAGGGGCCCTTGCGCTGTTGTCAGACAAAACATTATTTATTTGTCTGGCAACCTGTGTGTCTAAAACTTTTGTTGGTTGATTATTATTTTTTTCAAGAATGTTTCCATCAGAGTCTATAATTTTTAAAATACTTATTGGAGGAAGATAATTCCCTTCTGTCGCAAAAACCCCATAAGCCGACGTCATTTCTAATAAATTAACATCTCCTCCCCCTAAAACTAAAGATAGCCCATAGTCGCTGATATTATTAAGAGTTGTTATTCCCAAGTCTTTTGCAGTTTGTAGTGTGCTTGGTATTCCCGCCAGATAAAGAAGTTTTACAGAAGGAATATTAAAAGAACAATCGAGCGCCGTGCGCAAGGTTACCGGTCCCCTGTTCTTTCCATCATAATCTTGCGGGGCATAACATGGATTTCCATTCGGATCAACGTTTATAGTTTTACTGCCCGAAGAATCCCCAAGATCCATAGTTTTATTTACAAGTCCATTTGGGTCGCAGTTAGGATTAAATTCAGTTTTTACATCCCATAAAATAGTATCAGGAGTATATCCTTTTTTAAATGCGGTTGCATATACAAATGGCTTAAAAGAAGAGCCCGGCTGTCTTTGACCCATTGTAGCTACGTCATATTTAGGGTCGAATAAACAACTTCCTGGCCCTTTTTCATCACAACCTTCAGGAAAGGGGTCCGCGAAGTAATCTTTTGATCCCACTAAAGCTAAAATCTCGCCCGTCTTGGGGTCTAAAACAGTCATAGCTGCGTTATACGCTCCCTTGCCAATATTTGTCTTGTCAGAGCTTTTTATAACCTGCTCGACATATTGCTGAATATCCCAATTTAGGGTGGTATAAACTCTTAATCCTTTTTCTTTCAAATAATCTTCTCCATATTTACTGTCTAGATATTTTTTTACATACATTACAAAATCAGGGGCTTTTATAGAGGTTGTTGACCCGGAAAAGTTTAACTTTTCTTTTTTAGCATCTTGCACTTGTTTTTCTGTTATAAATCCCAATTTTTGCATCTTGTCTAAAAGCGCGTCTTTTTTTTGTAAAAGAGTCGCTTTATTTGGTCCATAAGGAGAATAAAAGCTTGGGGCGGGAATTATAGAGGTTAACAATGCCGCTTCGGCCAGTGAAAGATCAGAGGCAGGCTTGTTAAAATAAGTCTGGCTGGCAGCCTCGGCTCCGTAAGCGTTTTCTCCAAAAGGAATTTCATTTAAATACCAATCAAATATTTGATCTTTAGAATATTTTTCTTCTAATTCTATGCTTAAAACAATCTCTCTAATTTTTCTAGATATGCTTTTTTGGTTTGTAAGATAAACAGACCTAACAAGTTGCTGGGTTAAAGTAGATCCTCCCTGGCTTCTTGATTGAGAGGTCAAATCAACCCAAGCCGCTCTTAATATTCCCAAAAAATCAACTCCACCGTGTTCATAAAATCTGGCGTCTTCCGAGGCCAAAACAGCATGTTTTAAATTATCAGAGATTTTATCAAAAGAAACTATTTCTCTTTTTTCTTCTCCATAAATATCATACAAAAGAACCTTACCGGTGCTGTCGTAAATTTTTGTAGACTGTATAAAAGGAGTTTCTGTAAATTTTTCCGGTTGAGGTAAGTCCCATGTGTAATAAATAAAAAGAATTAGTAGGAGCGCGCACCCGCTTAAAAATAAAAAAGCCGAATATTTTATAACCTTATCGAGAGTTATTTTTTTATTATTATGTTTCATAAACATTTCTAGATTGTACCTTAAAAGAACGTTTTTTAAAAGGACCTAAGTGGTTCCCAAGTCTAAACAAAAACACCGCGATCTGTAGGCTTCTTGCGGTGTTTTTTTATTTTTTTATTCTTCCTCTTCTGCTTGGGCATCGTCATCATCGTCATCAACAACGACGCTATCATCTTCCTCGTCGTCATCATCATCGTCATCCGTGTCATCCCAATTAGTATCTTCAAAATCATCATCTTCATTAATGAGCCTGGTTAAAAATTCCTCTTCCATTTTTTTATTTTTTTTAATTTTATTACCTTATATTTATACTATTATATTTTTTAACAAACTATTGTCAATACCGTATTCTCCACAAGTGCTAATAGTTTTTTAGTGCGGCGCAAATTGCCACTCCCAAAGCATCAAAAGCGTCGTCCTTTTTTCTGTTGTTTTTCTTTAAATCAAAACTTTTTATGTCCACAGTTTTTTGAATCATTTCCTGCACTTGTTTTTTCTCTGCTCTGCCATATCCTACAATAGCCATTTTCATTTGTAAAGGAGTGAACTCGCAAACGTGCAAATGATTTTCTTCTGCAGCCAGTAAAATAACTCCTTTAGTCTGGCTGACGGGCATTACGGTTTTAACGTTTTTGAAAAAAAACAAAGTTTCGATAGACATTATATCTGGCCTGTGTTTTTTTATAAGTTTTGTTATTTCTTGATGTATTCTTTTCAGTCTTTGCCCTGTAGTATTATAAATTTTGTCTGTAATTATGCATCCAAAATCAACAACCTTGAGGTATGTTCCATCTACCCCTTTTTGTTTTTTGATAATGGCGTATCCTGTTATAACAGACCCAGGATCTACCCCCAAAATTATCATAAGAGATTAATTTTTTATGTTTGAGTAAATTTCGTTTACTGCGTCGTTGTCATCTAGTGCATCAAAAAGTCTTTGCGCCTGTTCTTTTTCTTTTTCAGATAAAGCAACCTCTTCTTTAGCAACATAGTCTAAAGTTACAGACTCAGCTTTTATTTGTTTTTCTTCAAGAGCTTTTTTTACTTTTTCTAAATCTTCTGGTTTTGTGTAAATGTCAATTTTGTTTTCACGCGACTTTACGTCATCAGCTCCTAATTCAATTGCCATTAATTCTAAGTCTTCTTTTGTTTTTCCATCTGCAGAAATAACTATAATTCCCTTCCTTTCAAACATCCACCTTACGGCGCCTTCGCCAGCCATTTTGCCTCCATTTTGGTTTAAAATGCTTCTTACCTCGCCAAGGGTTCTGTTAGGGTTATCGGTGATGCCATCGATAATTATGGCAATTCCACCTGGCCCAAAGCCTTCATAAGAAACCGACTCCAAACTTTCTCCAGCTAATTCGCCGGTACCTTTTTTAATGGCTCTTTCAATATTTTCTTTAGGCATGTTGGCGCCTTTAGCCTGTTCTATTATTGTCTTAAGTTTGGAGTTTTTTTCCGGGTCGCCCGAGCCCCCGCCCTCTTTTACAGCTATTGTAATAAGCCTGCCGTATTTAGAATATACTTTGCCTTTTTTGGCGTCATTAGCCATTTTTGTGGCCATGACTGTTTTTGCATGACTATGTCCTGACATGATTTTTTAATTTAATGAATAATATTATAACTCCCAAGATTATAGTTATTGCCAACACAATAAAAAATAAAAACCAAGGATTTATTATATTACTATCTTGGTTTAAATTAATGTTTTGGGTTAAATCTGCTAATCCCAGCTCTACACCATCATTTTTAACAGAATTTTTTGTGTTTGACAAGCCTTTAGAGCTCACAGCAGCCTGTACGGCAACAATAATATTTTTACTGCCGGGAGTTAAATTTGTACTCCAGCTCCACGGCCCAGAGGGCGCTCCCTCAGTTCTATTATAAGAATTATCTAACGGAGCTGATACAAAAAATACAGAATCAATAATTTTTTTATCAGGGGTTAATAAATTCAAACCGTCTTTATCGTTGTTTAACATTATCTTTGTGTCAGGTCTTTTAAAAACCAAAAAGCCATAAGCTGAAATTTTTGTGTTTTGCGCAATTGTGTAGGTTGAAGGCGTGCCCTCTGTATCTTGTAGCTGCCAGCCAGACAAATCAACGTCAAAATTATTAGAGTTATATAATTCAATCCATTCGTCGCTTTCGTCCGGGCCCTTGGGATTTGGCAATAGCTCATTTATTAAAACTCCGGCCGGATAAGTTGTTGTCAAAGCTTCTTTTACCTGGTCTTTTGTCGCTTCAGATGAGGCTGTACTGGAAGATATTGTTACCGAGGCAGTTATGCTCGAACTGCTAGAACTTCGAGCTTGCGTAGCCTGTTGGCCCTGTCCTGCGACATAAGCTAATCCTTGGGTTTTTATTTTTTGTAAGGTTGCAGGTCCAATTCCTTTTACCCTGTCTAAATCATCAATTGAAGAGTATGGCCTGCCATCTATTATTCTTTGGGCATATACTGGTCCAATTCCAGTAAGTGTATCAAGTTGGGCCAAAGAGGCAGTGTTAATGTCTATTTGATCTATAGCCGAAATTTTACCTGCAAAAAAGCAAGCAAAAATAAAAATTAGCAAAAATAGAATCTTTCTCATCTTATTGTATTTTATAATAGATATAGTATAAAAACCATACAAGCTAATTGTAAGAAGTTATGGAAAAGCCTCAATTAAAAATGGTGTTTGGAAAATATGTTCTCGATTTAAAAAAAACTTTGATAATGGGCGTTTTAAATATAACTCCTGATTCTTTTTCAGATGGTGGAGAATTTTTGAACATTGGTTTAGCAATTAAGCAGGCGAAAAAAATGGTCGAGGAAGGAGCTGACATTATTGATATTGGGGGAGAAAGTTCCAGACCTGGCTCGAATCCTGTTTTCATAAAAGAAGAGTTAAAAAGAGTTTTGCCGGTTATAAAATTACTTGCCAAAGAAATTAAAGTTCCTATTTCAATTGACACATATAAACCAGAAGTTGCAGAAATTTGTTTAAAAGCTGGCGCATCAATTGTAAATGACATAACAGGATTAAGAGATAAAAAAATGGTTGAGTTGGTTGCTAAAACAAAATGTCCTGTTGTTATTATGCACATGAAAGGAAGTCCAAAAGACATGCAGAAAAATCCAAAATATAAAGATGTGGTTGAAGACGTAGCTAAATTTTTTAAAGAAAAAATTAGCATGGCGAAAGAAGCAGGAATAAAAAATATAATTTTAGACCCAGGAATTGGATTTGGCAAAACAGTTGAAGATAATTTAAAATTAATAAAAGGGTTAAAAATATTTCTGAAATTTTCTTGTCCTATAATGGTAGGATCTTCAAGAAAAAGTTTTATAGGAAAAATAAATAAAACCGATAATCCAAAAAACAGAGTTGAAGGGACAATTGCCAGTATTTGTTATTCAATAATAAATGGGGCCAGTATTGTCAGGGTTCACGACATAAAGCAATGCAAAAAAGCAGTAGAAATTATAGATGCAATTAAAAATATAAAATGATAGTAAAAGGAATTAAAACTAGAAAAATTTTACCTCCTAAAGATGATTTGCTTTCTGTAATAAAAGAAAGTATTTTTGAAATAAAAGAAAAATCTATAATAGTTGTGACCTCAAAAGTTGTTTCAATTTGGCAGGGTAAATGTATAAAAATAGATAAATCAGTCAACAAAGAAGAGTTAATAAAAAAAGAATCAGATTTTTATATCGATGCCCAAAATGTGCCTATGGCAGGGAAAATAATGCTCACTATCAGGGATAATATTTTAATCCCAACTTCTGGGATTGATGAAAGCAATGCCAACGGATATTATATTTTGTGGCCGGAAAAACCATTTTCAGTTGCAAAAGAAATTTATAATTTTATTAAGAAAATTTATAAGATAAAAAATTTTGGAGTCATAATTTCTGATAGTCACACAATGCCCTTAAGGACAGGAATTATGGGAATTGGTTTGGCATATTATGGTTTTTATCCCTTAAGAGATTATAGGGGTAAAAAAGATATATTTGGACGGGAATTAAAAATGTCCCAAACAAATATAGTGGATTCTTTAGCAGCTTCTGCGGTTTATATAATGGGAGAAGGAAATGAACAAATGCCCCTGGCAGTTATTGAAGACGTTGGCGACGTTGATTTTATAGAAAAAGATTTTTATAAAATAGACCCGTTAAAAATAAGCATTGATGAAGATATTTATTCACCATTATTAAAAAGTGTTAAATGGCAGAAGAGAGAAAAATAAAAAATAAATATTCGCTGTCTGTATTTTTTCCTTTTTACAATGAGGAAAAAAATATTAACAGAAGAAATTATAAAAACTAACAACAAAATCAGACTGGTTTCACACGATAAAAACTTAGGTTACGGTAAAGCCCTTTTAAGCGGGATTAAGGCAGCGCGTTACGATTATGTTTTTTTCACTGACGGAGATTTGCAGTTTGATATAAATGAAATCAATAAGTTCTTAGAATATATTCCAGAATATAAAACAGTTGTCGGTTATAGATTCCCGCGCGAAGGTTCTCTTATGAGAGTTATGAACACAAAAATGTGGAACGCGTTAAATAGATATGTTTTTGGACTAAAAATTAAAGACGCTGATTGCGCCTTTAAACTTTTTGAGAGAAAAACGGTTGCTAATTTAAATATATTATCTGGAGGAGCAATGACTTCTGCTGAAATACTTCTAAGGCTTCAGCGCGCCGGCGTTAAAATTAAGGAAATTCCCGTAAAGCATTTGCCCAGAAAAAACGGCTCGCCCACGGGCGCCAAACTGTCGGTGATTATTAGGGCTCTTAAAGAATTTGTTTGGCTTTATTTAAATACTGAACTGGGAAATAAAGTTTATATTCAGGCAACAAAATTTATATTTGTGGGTCTGGCGAATACGCTAGTAGATGTGTTTTTTTATTTTGTTTTAACGCGCGGAAATGATTTTTTCTCAACACATATAATTTCAGCTAGAACAATCTCTTTTTTGCTTGGTTCCGCCTGTAGTTTCATTCTTAATCGTTTATGGACCTTCAAAAAAGAAGGAAAAACAAATGTGCAGGAAATTTCCAAATTTTATATAACAGTATTTTTTGGTTTATTAATAAGCGTTGGGTCGATGAAATTTTTTATACAGGTATTCCATCTATATGATCTTGTGGCCTTGTTGCTTTCAGTTGTCATCACTTTTCTGTGGAACTTTTCTTTATCTAAACTATGGGTTTTTAAAAAATAACTATTTTATATAATTATCCAGCCATTGGCTGGTTTTTTTAATACCATCTTCTAAATTTATTTTTGGACTCCAATCCAGTAATTTTTTAGCCAAAGAAACATCAGCTTTCGTGTTTTCAGGGTCGCCATCTCTTTTAGGCAGATAAATAATTTTACCGCCTATAATTTTTGCTATATGATTTACTGAATAAGAATTTTCTCCGCTGATATTTATAATTTCCCCACCTTTTAAACTACTGCTTTCCATTGCTTTTATACTTACGTCGGCAAGGTCACCTACATAGCAAAACCCGCGAGTTTGCTCACCATTTCCATAAATAGTTAAAGGCTTATTTTGTGATTTTAAATATAAAAATTTACCGACTACCAGTCCGTAATCTGTATCAAAATCAATTCTTGGGCCATAGACATTAAAAACTCTCAAACAAACTATGGGAATTTTATAAAGTTCCAAAAACAATTTTGCAAATTGTTCTCCCACAAGTTTTTGTAAGCCGTATGGGCTAACTGGATTTGTTGGAGTACTCTCTTTAAATATTTTTTCTTTTTGGTCGCCATAAACTGCCGACGAGGAATAAAAAACAACTCTTTTTACTTTTGCTTGGGCAGCTGCTTTAAAAACATTAATTGTGCCTAAAATATTTGTCTTAGAAGTTTCGGTGGGATTTTCAACCGAGAAAAATACTCTTGGTATTGCCGCCAAGTGGAAAACATAGTCAATTCCAGAAAATATTGGTTTAATTTTTTCAAAATCGCAAATATCTAAATTATAAAATTTAGCTTTTGGGTTTAAATCTTCTTTTTTGCCAGAAGAAAGGTTGTCTATTATGACAACCTCGTGGTTTTGTTCTATTAATTTATCAACCAAGTTTGAGCCTATAAATCCGGCTCCTCCGGTAACTAGGTATTTCATTTTTTATTAAAATAAATTGCTTTGTTTTTTTAAGTGTTTTAAGTCCAAATGTTCGTAAGCTAAGTTTGTTGCAACTCTGCCCTTAGGAGTTCTCTCTAAAAGTCCGCACTGCATTAAATAGGGCTCGTAAATGTCTAAAATTGTTTCCTCTTCTTCCATTGATGCTGCTGCTAAAGATTGTAATCCAACCGGTCCTCCGCTAAATTTTTCAATTAAAGCTTTTAAAATATTTCTGTCGCTTGGCTCTAGCCCCATCATATCAACTTCTAAAGAATCTAAAGCGCTATTTGCAATTTCTTTTGTAATAATTCCCGCATTTTTAACCTGGGCAAAATCTCTGACCCTTTTTACTAATCTGTTTGCAACTCTTGGCGTAAATCTTGAGCGCCTAGCAATTGCCTCTACTGCGTCAGGTTCCATTTTTATTTTTAATAATTTACCAGATCTTTCAATTATTTTTTTTACATCTTCTAAATTATAAAAATTGAGTTGAAAAGTTGCTCCAAAGCGGTTTCTTAAAGGGGCCGACAACAATCCCGGCCTTGTTGTAGCTCCAATTAAGGTAAATTTAGGTAGTTTTAATTCCATGGTGCGAGCCATTGGTCCTTTTCCCAAAACCAAGTTTAATTTGTAGTCTTCCATGGCAGGGTAAAGGTATTCTTCTATGGTTTTGTTTATCCTGTGGATTTCATCTAAAAATAAAACGTCGCCTTCGGCCAAATTTGTTAAAATTGCAGCTAAGTCCCCGGCTCTTTCTAAGGCCGGGCCCGATGTTGACCTTATTGTTTTACCCATTTCTTTTGCAACAAGATAGGCCAAGGTGGTTTTGCCAAGCCCCGAGTTGCCATAAAATAATAAATGGTCTGGACTTTGAGACCTTTGTTTGGCGGCGGTAATAATTATGCGGATATTTTCTTTAATTTTGTCCTGTCCCACATAATCCTGCCAAGAAGAGGGCCTTAAAGCTGAGTCTAAAACCTCGTCTTCTTTTTTAAGTTTTTCGGGTATGACGCTTGACATAACAACTATAAGGTGATATAATCAGGGATATTGGAATCCCATGCCTGAATTATAGCATTTTTTGTATAATATAACGGTAAACGGCTCTAGAGTTGGAGGTAATTATTTGGATTTATCTCAGCTTCGGATAATCTTGCTCCGGCTCGATTATTCCTCAGATAAATCTTTATTTATGTCCCAGACATAAGACTACCTCCAACTCTAGAGCCGTTTTTATTTTACAATTTATTTGGTTGCCTCTTCGGCTACTTCGTCTTCTTCGACAACTCTGGCGACTTCTTCAAAAGTTGTTATTCCTTCGGCTATGTCTATCAAGCCCGACTGGTACATTGTTACCATGCCTTTTTTAATTGCCAGCTCTCTTATTTCTGAAACAGGCGGATTTTTTAAAATAAACTTTTCCATTTCAGAATCAACCAAAAATGCTTCATACAAACCCTTCCTGCCTTTATATCCTATAAAGTTGCATGCCTCGCACCCGCCTTCTTTTATTTTGGCGATTTTTATTTTATCTAAATCTGGAATTTTTACTCCCTTGGGCAAATTTTTGAGTCCTTTTTTAATATCTGACAGTTGGCTGGCAGTTGGTTTTATTGTTGTTGAGCATTTTTTACATACTTTTCTGACTAGTCTTTGCGCTACTGCCATTTTTAGTCCGGAAGCAACAGAAGATGACTCTACACCAAGGTCTACAAGCCTTGGAATGGTCCCAGCTGCGTCGTTGGTGTGTAATGTAGACATAACCAGGTGGCCGGTCAAAGACGCTTGTAGGGCTATTTTTGCGGTTTCTAGGTCTCTAATTTCACCAACCAAAATAACATCCGGGTCTTGCCTGACAATAGATCTTAGGCCGTCAGAAAAGTCGTAACCTTTGTCTGGAGCAACTTGTGTTTGGGAAACTCCTTTTAAATGATATTCAATTGGGTCTTCAATGGTAATAATTTTAATTTCCGGGTTTTGTATTTTTTTTAAGAAAGCGTAAAGTGTTGTTGTTTTTCCAGAACCAGTTGGGCCAGTAACAATTATCATACCATTTGGTTTCTCAATCTCTTTTTGAAAGGTTTTGTACAAGTCATCTCTCAATCCCAGTTCTTCTAAAGAAATTAAACTCTTTGGATTTAGAATTCTCATCACAATAGACTCTCCGTATTCTGACGGCAAACTGGAAGTTCTTACTTCAATAAGAGAATCTGCAACTTCAATTGTGAATCTGCCATCTTGAGGCTTGTCTGTGATGTTTAGTTTCAGCTTTGAAAGAAGCTTTAAGCGGGAAATTAAATGATGGTAAGCATCTTGCTCAAAAAAAACAACATCCTGTAAGATGCCGTCTAATCTTATTCTTAATCTTGCGTCTTTTTCTTCCGGCTCAATATGAACGTCAGAAGTATTAAGAGTTATTGCTCCGTATAAAATAACATCTAGAAGTTCTGTGATATTTTCAACTAAGTATTCTCCAATTTTCTTTTTAAAATCTCCAATGTTTTTTACTTGCGCCTCAACCTCCCCAATAATTTTTGGTGAAACTGTTACAGAACCCAATAATTTTTTTGTATCCTCCATTTTTTTATTTTATTTAATATTATCTGTTATAACTTTCAAATCTGCGCCAGCTTTCATTAAGTCAGATGCCATTTGAAAAATTTCTGCGCTTAATTTATTTTTAAAATTTTCAGTATAAAATACTATTCCAGACAGAAGGCAGGTGGCCGGTTCTTTTTTAATTATGTCCGCGCCATTAGCTTTCATAATGGTAAAAATAATTTCTGTCAGAGATTGGCCTCCTATTAGATTGATTTTACCAAATTTTTTGTTATCTTGGCTATTATCGATATCCACAATTGGAGAATCCAGCAAAAACCCGAAAGAGTTTAGTTTTTCTGAAAGCTCTTTTTGATAATCTTTTATGCCAATAGTTATTATTAAATCTGGTTTTGTTTCTGCAAAATAAAAAGCAATGTTATCTTTTTTTATATTTCCGTTTTCCAGTGTCAGGTGTATTTTGAGGGCATCATTATTTTTTTCGTAGTAAATTTGAGAAATGTCCGCTACATTTTTAGGAATAGAAATTACAAAGTTTTTTGGGTAAGAAATAAAATCTAAAGATGGGGCTAAAAAATTAAGTTTTTCAGGCAAGCTGTCTATAAGCAGGTTTACATTTTTACCTAAATCTTTTAAAGTATAAAAAAGAGCCAACGTGGAAGTTATTGCTTCTGGCTCTTGCGAAGTAATCAAATAAATATTCTTGGAGTCGTTAATTATTTGTTTTGTTTCCTGCATATTTTTATGTTTATATCACCCTATGCGATTTTAGTTTTTTAGTCAATAAATTTAATCCACATGTTAAAGAAAATTACCAAGAGCATAAAACAAACACAAAAAATTGGTGAAGAGATAGCAAAAGGAATTTTAAAATTGCCGGCAATAAAAACCGCAACCGTTTTAGGTTTACATGGAAACTTGGGAGCTGGTAAAACAACTTTTTTACAAGGCTTTGCCAAAGGTTTAAAAATAAAAGATAAAGTATTAAGCCCGACTTTTGTAATACAAAAAAGATTTAAAATAAAAGATAGGAATTTTAAAAATTTTTACCACATAGATTGCTATAGGCTAAAAGACCACAAAGATATGTCAGCTCTTGATTTCAAAGAGATTATTTCAGACCCCGAGAACATAATAGCAATTGAATGGCCTGGAAAAATTAAGAAAGTTTTACCAAAAGGAGTAATAAATATAGATTTTAGATTTATCGACGACAAAACCAGGGAGTTGACATTTAAATAATAATGCGGTAAGATTTTAATCGGTTCTTTACAAATCTAGGTAACAC
>JAPLZA010000080.1:19268-29747 GCA_026395275.1 Candidatus Staskawiczbacteria bacterium
AAATGGTCAATGAATCCTAATAAAAGGAAAGACTTGTATATCGCAGAAAAAGGAGATCAAGTTGATATTGTGCACGGAGAACTTTGGGTCGGCATAAAGCAAGCCAAAATCACTCCCGGCACGCCAGTTGTAACTGAGTTTAACGCGACCGGTTGGTGGGAAGAGACGCCGGACCCTACTCTTAGTGGGCATCATCCACTTTGCGTGATAACTGAACACTTGCAGATAATTAATTGCACCAAACAAAAAATTCATCACGTAACCATTATCTGACATAACATCAGAAGTAAGCCATAGCCCCACTCAAGCGAGTTAGGGCTTTTTTATTAAATTTTTTAAACGTGATATAATATAGAATGGCAAAAAGATTAATTATTATTGATTCGAATGCGCTGTTGCACAGGGCTTTTCACGCACTGCCACCCTTAACAACTAAATCGGGTCAGGAAACGGGCGCTGTATACGGATTTTTACTGACCTTGTTTAAGGCAATAAGCGACCTGAAGGCTGATTTTATTGTTGCATGTTTTGATACAAAAGCTCCCACATTCAGGAAAGAAATGTTTAAGGATTATAAGGCACAGAGGCCGGCGACTCCATCGGGAATTGTTTCACAAATACCAATTACAAAAGAAGTTTTAGAAACTTTTAAAATTCCTGTTTTTGCGAAAGACGGAGTTGAGGCAGATGATTTAATTGCCACAATTTGTACAACAGCAACAAAAGAAGACAAAGATTTGGAAGTTTTTATTGTGACAGGAGATTTGGATAATTTACAATTAGTTAATGAAAAAATAAAAGTTTATACTTTGGGAAAAGGCATCAAAGATACTATAATTTATGATATAAATAAGGTAAGAGAAAGGTTTGGTGTAGAGCCTTCACAAATGGTGGATTTTAAAGCTTTAACCGGAGACCCATCCGATAACATTCCCGGAGTTGAAGGTATCGGTAAAAAAACAGCAGCAGAAATAATACAAAAATACGGAAGCGTAAAAAACCTTTATGAAGAGCTTTCCACTGACACGGCAGTTTTAAGGCCAAAAGTGAAAGAGATGTTAAAACAAAACAAAGAGTCTGCTTTGATGTCGCGCGAATTATCGCAGATGAAAAAAGACGTTGAGATAGATTTTAAAATTAGTGATTGTAAATTTGGTCTTTTTGATGAAAAAATAGTAGAAGAAAAATTATATCAACTAGAATTTAATTCTTTAGTAAATAGATTGTCCTCGTTAAATAGTAATTAAATTTTTAAACAATATGGCAAAACTTAGAACAGAGATTGCAACACCTATAATATTAAGCGGTATATTTGCTATTGTTGTTTTCTTTGCCATTTATACAGAGCATTTAGAACCATATTTTTCTCTTATTATCTTGTTTCTCATAATTTATGTGCTTTCATTCGGCGTAGCAATTGGCCAGACACTAGCTTCTCCTATTAAAAAAATATTAGAAAGGGCAAAAGAATTAACTGAAGGCAATTTGTCTACCAGAGTTTATTTAGAAACAAAGGGAGAGTTAGCGGAATTGGCAGAAGCTTTCAACAAAATAGCTGAAGAATTAGAGGAAAGTCATGAGCAAGGTAAAAATGAAGAAAAGTCCGTGAGCATAAAAGTAAAAGCAAGAACAAAAGACTTAGAAGAAACGATAAGCGCGCTAGAGCAAAAGATAAAGAACAGGACAATAGAGCTTGAGAGAATGACTAAGGAAATTGAAGGGATGCAAAGCCAAGTGAAAGACAGTGCCCTGCGAGTGAGCCGAATTGCAGAATTAGAACAAGAGATAAAACCGCCCAAGTTATCAAAAAAGAATTCCGGGGATAATAAAAACCCAATTTAAAATTAACCCATGGAATCACGCTACTTTTATTCTTTTATAACAAATGCTATAGCGTACCTTTTGGTAGCGGTTTTGTTGAGCGCTGTTTTTGTCTCGTTGATATTTATGGGAGCATGGTTTTATAATACAATGGGTTTTTTGGGGATTATAATAATTTCTTTTGTTTTTTCTGTTTTAGTTGTTTTTGCTTCGAGTACGCTTTTTAGAAGAATGAGAAATTTAGGAAGAATGAAGGGAGATTTTATTTCTTTAGCTGCACATCAATTAAGAACGCCTTCAGCGGGTATAAAGTGGAGCATAAAGTCTCTTATGAACGGAGAAGAAGGAGAGCTGACTAAAAAACAATTAGATTTTTTGCAGAAAATTTATGATACTAATGAGCGTATGATTAATCTGGTGAGTAATCTTTTAGACGCGAATAAAATTGAAGCAGGAGAATACCTTTCTAATTTAAAATATTCTCACATAGAAAATTCAGTTGACTTTGTTGTTAAACAGCTCGAGGAAAAAGCCGATCGTAAGAAAGTTAAGATTATAGTGGAAAAGCCCGGAGAAAAATTACCTGCATTAACGTTAGACGAAGATAAGATTAGGATTGTCATTGATAATTTAGTTGATAATGCCATAAATTATACTCCCGAAGGAGGCGAAATAAAGATTTCTATGTTAAAAAACGGAAACGAAGAAGAGATTAAAGTGACAGATACAGGCCGCGGTATTCCAAAGTCAGATCAGAGTAAAATTTTTTCCAAATTTTTCAGAGGTTCTAATATATTAAAAGTGAACAAAGAAGGAACCGGTATGGGGCTTTTTATGTCTAAAAATATTATTAATCTACATGGAGGAAAAATTTGGTTTACATCAGAAGAGGGAAAGGGCACAACCTTTTCTTTTACTATCCCAATACCTAAAAAAACTGTTATTTAGGATTAAACTAAGGTAATATAAATATATGATAAAAAAAGTTTTAGTTGTAGAAGATGACTATTTTTTAAGAGACTTAATGGCAAAACACCTGTCTAAAGCAGGCTATAAGGTTTCTCAAGCAATAGACGGATCTAAGGGGTTAGAGGCCGCGAAAGAGGAAAAACCAGATGTAGTTCTTTTGGATTTACTATTGCCGGAAATGGATGGCTTTGAGGTTTTAGAAAAAATTAAAAAAGACCCTGCTATTTCTAACGCCATAGTGATAATCCTTTCTAATCTTAATCAGCGCGCGGACATGGAAAAAGCTTTAAGGTTGGGCGCTGCTGACTATATGGTTAAGGCAAATTTAACTCCAGAGGAAATAGTGCAGAAAATAAAAGGTTTTGATAAATAATTGATTTTCAAATAAATAAAATGCCAGAACTTCCGGAAGTACAAACAACTGTTAATGGTTTAAAACCAAAGGTCCTTAAAAGGACCTTTGTTGATGTCTGGTCTGATTGGAAAAAAACAATAAAAAAACCTAAAGATTTTGAGCAGTTTAGAAAAGATATAAAAAATAAGAAAGTAGAAAAAATTTGGCGCAGGGCAAAAAATATTATTTTTGATTTGTCTGATGGGTATTCTTTATTAATTCATCAAAAAATGACTGGGCACCTGTTGGTTGGAAAATGGAAAATGGAAAATAGTATATGGAAACCAGAAAAACAGGGATTACTTAGCGACCCTTATAACAGGTTTCTGCATTTAATATTTTTTTTGAATAATGGAGGCATGATGGCGCTTTCTGACGCCAGAAAATTTGCTAAGGTTGAGCTTTGGAAAACAAATGATTTAAAAAAAGAACTAGAAAAACTTGGCCCAGAACCCTTAGAAAAGACCTTTACTTTTAAAAAGTTTAAAGAAATTTTTCAAAATAAGAAAGGCAGAGTGAAGCAAATTATAATGAATCCAGAAATTATAGCTGGTGTTGGAAACATTTATGCATCAGAAGCTTTGTGGCAAGCAAAAATAAATCCAGAAAAAAATGTTGCAAAACTAAATGAAAAAGAGTTAGTATCACTTTATAACGGAATAAAAAAGGTTTTAGAGCTTGGGGTTAAACTTGGCGGAGAAAGTTTTTCTGATTACAGAAAACCGGATGGCTCAAAAGGAGATTTTGATACTGAGAGAAAAGTATATAGAAGAGAAGGGCAAAAATGCCACAGGTGTAAGACATTAATAAAAAGAATAAAGTTTGGAGGCAGAAGCGCATTTTTTTGCCCCAATTGTCAAAAATGATTTATTTTATTTACGGTGAAGACTCTTACAGACTAAAGAATAAATTGGAAGAAATGATTACAGGATATAAAAAAGTCCGTAAGTCCGGGCTTAATTTAATTTATATCGATGCTGAAAATAAAGGATTTAAAGAATTCTACAGTCAACTTCAGATTAACTCTATGTTTGCAGAGAAAAAATTCATAGTTTTAAGAAATACTTTTGAAAACGAAAAATTCCAGGAAGAATTTTTAGAGAATATAAAAAAACTGGGAGAGTCAGAGGACATTATTGTTATATATGAGGACGGCGCGCCAGACCAAAGAACTAAATTTTTTAAAGCCCTTCAAAAAAATGCAAAGTGCCAAGAGTTTAAATATTTACAGTTAGCCGAAGTTAGAAAATGGGTTGCACAAGAGTTTGAGAAAAATAAAACAAAAATAAACATAGATGCTATAGATTTATTGATAAATTTTGTTGGAAGCGATTTATGGGCAATGACAAATGAAATAAATAAATTATCAAATTATAAAGCAGGGTCTATAATTAATAAAAATGATGTAGAGAAGTTGGTAAAGCCTAATATTGAAAATGACATATTTAAAACAATAGATGCTATAGCTTCTAAAAATAAAAAACAGGCTTTATTTTTACTACACAAACATCTTGACGATGGAGAGGCTCCCCTCAGACTTTTGTCTATGATTGCTTATCAGTTTAGGAATTTTTTGATAATAAAAGACCTCCAAGAGAAACAAAGTCCCTATGGAGTAATAGCTAAAACATCCATTTGTAGCTCAGAAGAGCTATTCTATGTGTCAGCAGTTTACTATGGATAAATTAAAAAAAATCTACCGGAAGATATTTCAGATAGATTTGGATATTAAAACAGGAAAAATTGAAGCAGAAACGGCTTTAGACCTGTTGTTAACAGAGATTTAATTATAATAAAAAAAACTAGGCGAGAGCCTAGTTTTTTATGTCTATTAGTTTTGTGAGTCGAGATTTTCTTCTTGAAGCGTTGTTTTTTTTAATAACCCCAACTTTAGCGGCCTTATCTAATGCCGCATATATTTCCGGGAGAAGCTTTTTTGCTTCAGCCATTTTTTTAGCCAAAACTAAAGCCCGCGCTTCTTTTACAATTGCTTTTATTTTATCTTTATAGACTGTATTCTGCTCTTTTCTCCTGGCAGACTGCCTAATAGCTTTTTTAGCTGATTCTGTTATTGCCATAAATTTAATTTAGTGTGTAGATGTATGATTTTATTATAAAACAAATATATCACGTAATAATAATTTTTGCAATAGGTAGATATTTATGATATATTTAAAAACCAGTTTTTTCTGGTAATTAACGTACATTGAAAACAAAAAGCAACTACTAAAAGAAAGGGGAAAGTTATGAAAAGAATCCTTTTGTGCAGCGTTTTTGGCCCTTATGGAGTAGATGGAGAGCTTAGTCGGGCGACAAATCCGATGCAGCTTTACAAAAACCAAGTTACGCGGGAACAAGGAGCATTCTCTTTGGAAATGTTCCACCGTAGCTGGGGTATAATGATGATTCAGGCGAATATCAATTCGCCATGTGTGGTGTTGGATTTCCCTGATAAAGCCCGTTTTGTGAAAGAAATCTGCACACAAGTGTATGATGTTATTGGCATTTCTTCGATTGTTTGCAACATCAAGAAGGTTGAGTTTATGTGCGAGGTAATTCGGCAAAACCAGCCTTGGGCTAAAATTGTTATTGGTGGACACATTTCTAACGTGCCCGATTTGGAAGAACAAATTAATGCTGACTATATTGTTAAAGGAGATGGTATTCGTTGGTTTCGCCAATTTTTAGGTGAGAACCAGGACGGCGCAATTAAGCACCCCGTGATTGTTTCTGGTTTGAAACCGCGCAGTGCAGGAATATCTCTCACCAGCGACATAGCGGCTACTATTATTCCCTCTGTGGGATGTCCTATGGGTTGCAACTTTTGCTCCACTTCCGCCATGTTTGGTGGCAAGGGAAACTGGGTGGATTTTTACGAAACCGGTGATGAATTATTCTCTGTTATGGAGCAAGTTGCCGAAACCCTCAAGGTTTGCTCTTTCTTTGTAATGGATGAGAATTTTCTTCTTCGCCGTAGTCGCGCCTTGCGATTGTTGGAATTGATGGAGAAAAATGACAAAGCTTGGTCTATATATGATGTGTTTACATCTGCAAAGGTTTTGAAATCTTATTCTGTCGATGAACTCACGCGACTGGGAGTTTCATGGGTTTGGATTGGCCTTGAAGGCAAGGACAGCGGGTTCTCAAAACTTCAAGGCATTGATACATTCGAGCTTGTGAAGGAATTGCAAGCCAATGGCATACGCGCGCTTGGTTCTACAATAATTGGGCTGGAAAATCATACGCCCGAGAACATAGGCGAAGTCATTGATTATGCTGTTTTGCACAACACTGATTTCCATCAGTTTATGCTATACACGCCAAATCCAGGCACAGAATTGTATGAGGAAATAACCGCCAAGGGCTTGATGAAATCACCCGAAGAATATGAGGCTGCAGATATAACGGGCCAGACGATTCTTCCTTATAGGCACCCTCATTTTAACGATCAACAGACAGCAGAGATTATGGTCCGCGCTTTCAGGCGAGACTTCGAGGTTAATGGTCTAAGTGTTGTGCGAATTGTTGAAACAACGTTGAAAGGTTGGTTGAAATATAAAAACCACCCTGATTTGCGGGTTCGCAGACGTTTTGCTTGGGAAGCTCGCAATTTGGGAATTGGTTTGCCGGTGCTTGTTGCCGCGACGAAACTTTATTATCGCGATAATCCGGTAATGCACGAAAAGATGTCAAAACTGTTGCAAAAATTGCATGAAGAATTTGGATGGAAGTCTAGACTGATCTCATCTCTCGGTAGCCATTGGTTGCTGGGACGGATTTACAAAGAAGAAAAACGTTTGGCGCAAGGTTGTGTCAATGAGCCACCAACGTTTTATGAACGTAATTTGGCGGCAGTAGATCGCCCAGAAGTTCCATGGTGTCCTTTCGTGGCAGTGTAGTTAATAAATGTATAGGTTAGTCTTGCGACTAGCCTCTTTTTTTGTTTGACTAAGTTTTTATTAGTGGTAAAATTAATAAATAATAAATTTTATTTTATTTTATTTAAATATGACAAATCCAGAAAAAAAATCTCAAGGTGACAGACCGGAAGAAGAAATATCGTCAATAGTTGCGTCAGTGCCACCGCAGGAAGTCGCGCCCGTTGATGTTGCTCCAGATGATGCGATAGCTCATCAGCAAGAGATTAGCAGGGAGGTTACTTCTCCGGAACAAGAGGTTTCATCAGCGCCAGAAGCCCCGTCAAGAGAAGTCGCGCCTGAATTTCCGGCCGAAGAACACGGTTTAAAAGAAAGAGCCGAGAAGGCTAAAGCCAAGGCTGTAGAAGTTTTATCAGATCCGGAAGTGATGAAAAAAGACCCTAAAGAATTAGAGGAAGCTTTTTTTGATCTTACGGGTAAAGATTTAATAGCAGAGAGGGATAGATTGGTAGAGGAAAATCTTAAAAATAGGCACGCAATGGTTATAAGGGGGAAAGAAGCAATAGAAGCACATAAAGCAAAAATTATAGAAGAAGAAACCCAAGCATTTTTTAAGGAAAGTCACACCATGGCGACAAATACAGTATGGGAAAGAAAAGCAGGAAAATTAACCGAAGCAGAACAACTAACCTTAACAACTAAAATTAAAAAGAAGCTGGGCCTTCAAGGCGTTGAAGGCGATATTGCTTTTGACCAGCTGACTAACAATGGTTTTGATTTAGAAAAAGCTGGCGTAAATTGGTTTACTGGTAAAATAAAATTACCTCATGTGTCGGGTCCAGGAGCATTAACTTATCCCGATTCAAAAACTCTTTTAGAAAAAGTTGTGGGTCAAGCAAACTTGGAAGCTAATGAAGCAGCAAGAATAAGGGCTGATGAGAAAATTAAAGAAGGCCGAAAAAGACTAGTTGCTGAAAGGTTAGTTTGCACAAAAACTGTAATTGAAAAAGCGGTTGCAGAACACAGCTTAGACCAGCAAAAAAAACAAGCAGAAGAAGTAGAATCAGAAAATAATAATAGAGTAATTGGAGAGGAAGAAATAAAGGGTGCTTTTAACATTGAGGAGTTGCTTAGCCTTTTATCTAAAGGTGGTAAAATTATGGGTAAAAAAAGAGAAGGGCAAGAACAGCTGGCACACAATGCAAAAGAACAAGGAAAAGGTATAGAAAGCATTTTAACGCTTTTTAAAGAGTTTGAGCCCGATGTCAGAAAAAAATATTTGGCTAATAAAAATAATATGTTATTTACAACGATTACTCAGGGTTGCGGATTGAGAGCTAAAATGATTGAAGAGTTTTCAAAAATATTTAAGACCACGGAAGTCGTTGAAGAAAAGCCGGCAGTAGTAGAAAAGCCCGTAGCAGAGAAGAAGCCTAAGACCAGATTAAGCTCTAGTAAACCAAGATCTAAAAAGACAAAATAGATTTTAAAACAGCCCCTATTTTAGGGCTGTTTTTTGTTTTTCTATTAGGTCTCTTATTTCCGCCGCTCTTTCAAAGTCTAAATTTTTTGCAGCTATTTTCATTTCTTTTTCCAAAAGTTTTTTGTCTTGCACCAGCCATAATTCTTGGGCCACGTCTTCTTTTTTTGAGAATCCCCAATCTCTTATGTCTGTAATAATAGTTTTAGGAGTTATATTGTTTTTTTTATTGTAAGCTTCCTGGATTTTTCTTCTCCTATTTATTTCGTTTATGGCATTAGTCATAGAAAAAGTTTTTTTATCTGCATACAAAATTATTCTTCCATTTACATGTCTTGCTGCCCTGCCCATAGTTTGTATCAAAGTTGTTTCGTTTCTTAAAAATCCCTCTTTGTCTGCATCTAAAATAGCCACCAAAGAAACCTCTGGCAAGTCTAGGCCTTCTCTTAAAAGGTTAATACCAACTAATACATCATATTTTCCTTCTCTGAAATTTTTTAATATTTTAGGTCTCTCCATTGTTTTAATTTCAGAATGTAAATATTGAGTTTTGATTCCTTTTTCGATTAAATAATCAGATATTTCTTCGGCCAATCTTTTTGTCAAAGTAACCACTAATACTCTATGGTTTTTAGCGGTTTCTTTCTTAATTTCCTTAATTAAATCTTTAATTTGATTTTCTGTTTTTTTTATTTCTATTGAAGGTTCTAAAAGTCCCGTTGGTCTTATAATTTGTTCTATAATATTTTTACCGGCTTTTTGTTTTTCAAAGTTAGCCGGAGTTGCTGACACATAAACTGTTTGCTTTTGTCTTTTTTCAAATTCTGAAAAAGTTAAGGGTCTGTTATCAATAGCTGAGGGCAATCGAAACCCAAAATCAATTAAAGTTTGTTTTCTAATTTTGTCTTGGACAGACATAGCCCTAATCTGCGAAATAGAAATATGTGATTCATCAATAAATATTAAAGAATTATCTTTATTGAAGTAATCAAAATAATCTACCAAAGAAAATGGAGCTTGTCCTGGTTTTCTAAATTCCATGTGGCTGGAATAGTTTTCAATGCCATTGCACCAGCCGGTTTCTTTTAGCATTTCTAGGTCATAGTTTGTTTTTTGCTCTAACCTTTCAGCTTCCAAAAGTTTATTTTGCTTTTTAAGTTCTTTTAATCTTGCCTCCAACTCTAGCTTGATATTATTTATGGCAATATTAACTTTGTCTTGTGGAGTCACCCAAAAATGAGCTGGAAAAAGTCTGACTTTTTCGCCAGAAAATTTATACTTTTGTACTAAGCCGGGGGCAGTTTCAGAAATTTTTTCTATTTTATCTCCAGAAAATTCAATGCGTAATATTTTTTCTCCTGTGACAATATATATTTCTACAATGTCTCCGCGTACACGGAACATGCCAGGCTTAAAATCAATATCATTTCTTTGATGCCGGGTTTAAAATCAACATCGTTTCTTTGGTATTGCAAATTATTTAACAGAAGCAAAAAATCTTTCCTCTTAATTCCTTGTTTTAGTTTAATTTCCAAAGAAATATTTTCGTAATTTTCCGGCGAGCCTATGTTATAAATGCAGGAAACAGAAGCAACTACAATAACGTCTTTTCTGCTTGTGACGTCTTGGACCGCTGCGTGTCTTAGCCTATCAATTTCTTCATTTATTTTTGCATCCTTCTCTATATATGTGTCTGATTGCGGGATGTATGCTTCGGGCTGGTAGTAGTCATAATAAGAAACAAAATAGTGGACGGCATTATTTGGGAAGAATTCTTTAAATTCTTGGTAAAGCTGGGCAGCCAAAGTTTTATTTGGGGAAATAACTAAAGTAGGTTTTTGAGTTTTTTCAATAACTTTAGCCATTGTGAATGTTTTGCCCGACCCAGTTACGCCTAAAAGCACCTGGTCTTTAACTCCAGATTCTAAATTTTTAAC
>JAPLZA010000083.1 GCA_026395275.1 Candidatus Staskawiczbacteria bacterium
AAAGAGCCCCGAGATCACGTCAACGGGCTTTTTTCTTGACATAAAGTTAATTAGTAATAATGTATAATTAAAGGGGTAAAAGATCTTTTACAAGAAAGCGAGGTAAAAATGAATTTAAGCAACGCAGCGTATTTTTTGATTGGAGGAGTTTTAATCGGTGTCATATTACTGGTTATTGGAATTGTCAGATCTTCTAGAAAAAAAGATGTTTGCCCTATATGTAAGGGCACGGGTTTTACGGAGGATTTGCAGAGAGACGGGCTGTCTTCCGGTTGTGCGGAACCAGCTATAAGACCATGTGTATGTCAGCAAAGTTCTAAAGTTAAACAATCAACAGCTTAAGAAAGGAAGGTGTAAAATGCCAAAGTTTGAAATAACTTTTCTCTATGGTAGTCCGGAAGGACCAGACCATCACGACCCAACTTATATGACTGCGCAAGCTATTATGCAAAAGCGCTCGAGCTCGCGGATTGTTGAAGCCGTAGACAGACAAGACGCAATAAATAAATTTAGGGGATCAGCAACTGCAGATGAGGAGTTTCTGCGCGTCGAAGAAGTGAAAGAACCCGCGCAAAGCAAACCAGTCGAACAAACGGCTGATGCCGAATTTGGCGGTGGCGGATTAGCGTAACAAATCGGACTACAAAAGTAGTCCTCTTTTTTTATATTTTTAATAGGATATAGTAAAACTGTACTCCTCGGAGTACAGTTACAATTTAAACTATCAAGAGTGTGGCGAGAGCACTGGCTCAAAGACCCACCAGCAACTTGTCTTAATAGATAAAGTGCTAAATCCAGCCCCAACCGGGGAAGATAAAAGTCGCTCTTCCTTATTGGGAAGATTTTTTTTAAAAAAATAAAATTAAAATTATGATAATTAACCAAAAAGGAGTTTATACAGTAGAAAGTGTTACGTCGGGGCACCCCGATAAAGTTTGTGATCAAATATCAGACGCAATTTTAGATGCGTGCTTGGCTCAAGACCCTAATTCCAGGGTGGCGGTGGAGTCATTTGGAGGCCACGGGCTTGTGGTTATTGGAGGTGAAGTGACAACATTGGCAAAAGTTAATTATGAGGAAGTTGCAAAAAAAGTTTATAAAGACATTGGTTATACTCAAGATCTAAAATTTTTAATAAATATTGTTCAACAGTCGCCTGATATTGCCATGGGGGTAGACACTGGTGGCGCTGGCGACCAGGGAATTATGTATGGATATGCAACAGATGAAACTCCGGAGTTTTTGCCATGGGCAGTTGTGAAAGTTCACGCACTGGCAAAAGGTTTACAAGAACTACGCGAAAAAGGAATTATTAGCTGGTTGAAACCAGACGGCAAAACGCAAATTACCATGAACAACGGGAAAGTTGAAAATGTTTTGGTAAGCACTCAGCATGATGCCAGTATATCTCAAGAAGAAATAAAAAAAACTTTAACTGAGAAATTAATAAAACCTATTATTGGAGATATTAATGGAATAGAAATTTTTGTTAATCCAACTGGCAGGTTTGTTCAGGGCGGGTTTGAGGCAGACACTGGTTTAACGGGCAGAAAAATAATGGTGGATACTTATTGTGGGATGATTACTCATGGTGGAGGATGTTTTTCCGGTAAAGACCCAAGTAAGGTTGATAGGTCGGCGGCATATATGGCAAGGTTTGCTGCAAAAAATATTGTTGCAAATAAATATGCAAAACAGTGTTTGGTTTCGGTTGCTTATGCCATAGGCAAGGTTGACCCATTAATGGTTTCTGCAATAGATGAAAATGGAAAAGACATAAGCGAATTGGTGAAATCAAAATTTGATTTTAGGCCTCTTTCAATTATTAAAACGCTTAATTTGCGTCAGCCTATTTACCAAAAAACAGCCAGTTACGGTCACTTCGGTAAGCCCGACCTTCCTTGGGAAAAAATAATTAAAATTTAATTTCTTCCATTAAAAAATCGCATTTCTTGCGATTTTTTGGTAGAATGAAACATAATTAAAGAAATAAACTATGTCAAAATACTACAATCCGCAGAGAATGAGATATTTATATGAGCCGGGTTCAAAAGAACCGTTTAGGTTAAGTCGTACCAGAATTGATTTATTTTTAAATTGCCCGCGCTGTTTTTATTTTGATCGCAGATTGGGCACCGACAGGCCACCGGGATTTCCGTTTAGCTTAAACTCAGCGGTGGATAAGCTTTTGAAAAAAGAATTCGATGCGCACAGGGCTAAGGGTATAGCCCATCCATTGATGAAACATTATGGGATTGATGCAATTCCTTTAGCTCATGAAAGAATGGACGAATGGAGGGATGCACTAAGACGCGGAATTGCCTATCATCATAAAGATACAAATTTTTTAATAACAGGAGGTGTTGACGATGTTTGGGTAGATAAGAAAGGGGAGTTGATGATTGTAGATTATAAAGCTACATCTAAAGAAGAAGAGGTTAACTTGGACGCTGAGTGGCAGATTGGATATAAAAGGCAAATGGAGATTTATCAGTGGTTATTTCGCAAAAACGGATTTAAAGTTTCTAAAACTGGATATTTTGTTTATTGTAATGGAGACACAGATAAAGAGGCTTTTGACGCTAAGCTTGAGTTTGATATAAAAATTATCCCTTATGTGGGAGATGACTCGTGGGTGGAAAAAGCTATTATTGACGCGCATAAATGTTTAAATAGCGACAAAATACCGGAAGCTGGTGTAGATTGTGATTATTGTAAATATGTGAAGGCAATTAGCGCTAAAAGTAAAGAAAAATTTACCTTATTAAATGGACGGAACAGTTAGAGCAAATATAAGAATAGGTGGGGAGGTGGATATAGTTTTAAAGAAAGACCAGCCAACCGGCAAATTAACACACGGAAAGGTGGCGCGAATTTTAACTAGTGACAGCCAGCATCACAGAGGAGTTAAGGTAATGTTAGAAGACGGTCAAGTTGGCAGGGTTCAGAAGGTTTATCCCAAACTTCCTACAATTAATGGACAAGAATACCAAGAGGGATTAATCTGAATTAAACATAAAGTCGCTCAAAGGGCGATTTTTTGTTATAATAAATAAATATTATGGCAAAAAGAAAAAATAAATTAAAGAAAAAGATTTCAGCAGGATTTAAAAAAGTTAAGAAGATTCCTGCTCATTTTTATACTATTGGAGTGTTTGTTATTTTTTTATTAATGCTAGTGGTTCCTTTATTTACACAAATATTTATAAAAAACTTACCCGATAGCGTTTATATTTATCCTGAAAATGCAAAACAAGGAGACACGGTTTTTGTAAGAGTGAAAAGCGGGGCCAAAAATATAACTGGAAATTTTGGTTCAGAGAAAATGTTTTTTTATAAAAAAACAGACTCGCCAGAATGGGTTTCTTTTTTGGGAATTGATGCTGACCAAAATCCCGGTGACTATAAAATTTATATTGATGGCGGTTTAAACAAAGAAATTAAAATTATCCCCGCTGATTTTTCTTCGGCAACATCTGCGCAGGCTCCAAGTCCAACAAAGATTGGACAGACACAACAAAAAGTTGCAGAAAATATAGTGAAAACCGATAACTCTGCTATAAATAAAGTTCTTGCCAATCTTACCCCAGAGCCATATTTTACAGGTCCATTTTCTTTTCCATTGAGCACTATGAAGCAAAGTGGATTTTCTTTTGGAAAATTTATAAGTTTTGCTCAGTATAAGCTTCAACATTTTGGGATTGATCTGAAAGCTCCGGAAAAAACAAATATTTATGCTGTTAACGATGGGAAGGTTGTTTTGACTTCCAGCTTGCCAGACTATGGTAAAACCGTTATTATAGACCACGGATTAGGTATTTTCTCGATGTATCTGCATTTAGACGAATTTAAAGTTTCAGTGGGTGATATGGTAAAAAATGAGCATATTATAGGATTGTCAGGAGACTCGGGATATTCTTCTGCTCCACACCTTCACTTTTCAATAAGAGTCGATGGTTCAAGGGTTGACCCCATTGCCTTTATACAGACAACTCAAAAAATGAACGACAGCATAGCAACGGCCGCTATTGTTCAAACATTCAAAAATATATTTAAGTAGAATTTTATGAATATTGAGGTTGAAATAAAAATAAAAGTTAATAATTTATCTGAAATCAGAAAGAAGGTGGCTAAATTGGGAAAATTAATAAAATCAATAAACCAGATTGATGATTATTATGTTCCAAGTCACAGGGATTTTTTTGCAGAGAAACCTCAGCCATTTGAATGGTTAAGAATAAGAACAAATCCTGACAAGGTGGTTTTTGAATATGATAAATCTATAAACATGAAAGCAAATGGTGAGCAGGAATATGCTGAAGAATATGAAACAGAAATTTCTGAACCAGAAGAGTTTAGAAAAATTTTAGGATTTTTAGATTTTAAAAAAGTAGTGACAGTTGATAAACAAAGAGAGTATTGGATGTGTGGGGACATAGAGGTTGCTTTAGACAGAGTTAAAGATTTGGGAGATTTCATTGAGGCAGAGGCAAAAGGTAATTTTAAAAGCAATGCAGAGGCGAAAATAGCGTGTATTAAATTTCTTGAGAGTGTTGGCATTAAAGACGTTAAAAAAGAATGGATTAATAAAGGCTACCCGGTTCTTATGTTGGAAAATAAATAAAAAAGTCGCTTTTTGATGATTATTTTGTTTACACTGAGCTTGTCGAAGTGGTAGAATAAATTAAACATAAAATATAAAAATATGAAAAAAACAATAATAGAAGCAAAAGATTTAACAGCCCCAAAAATTTCAGTAGCTTCAATAAAAGCATTTGTTAAAAAATATCCTGGCGAGTCATTGCTGGTTTTAGGAGTAGGTATTTTTGTTTGTAATATTTTTGGGTTTTCTTATGATACCGATATTGTGAGTGGTTCTACTTCGGGAATACCCAATATGGGAATTAGGACAATACAGGGTGTGGCATATTATTACCCGACTATTACAGCTTTCTTAATTTCTATTGGGGCAATGATGATTGTAGCAGGAGTTATTATAATGAAAGCTAGGGCAAAATGAAAAAAATAATTATATACACAGATGGCGGTTCGCGTGGAAACCCGGGCAAGGCTGGAATTGGAGTGGTTTTTTGCAATGAAAAAGATCAGCCCATAAAAAAATTTGGAGAATATTTGGGGGACAATTTAACAAATAATGACGCTGAATATCAGGCGATAATTTTTGCCTTTAAAAAATTTAAAGCAGTATTTGGGAAAGCAATTACTGAAACAGCAGATGTTGAGGTGCGGGCTGACTCGGAATTAGTTGTAAAACAACTGAACGGAGATTACAGATTAACCGACCCAAAGATACAGCAGTTTTTTATAGAAATTTGGAATTTAAAATTTGATTTCAATTCAGTTAAATTCAAACACATCCCGCGCGAGAAAAATAAAGAGGCAGACAGATTGGTGAACGAGGCATTGGACGCAGAGGGTGGCGCTAAAACTTTATTTTAAATTGTGGTAAAATAAGGCAAAGGTCCATAAGTAATTATTAAATTAAATTTTATATAAAATTATGGAGAATGGAAAAGCTTGTTGCAATTGCTCTCATCATAAAATTGTGCCTTGTTGCATAACTTTAATTGGTTTGGCATTTTTGCTTTTGCAGTTGAATATATTTTTGACTGCATACGTAGTAGGTATTATTTGGCCGGTATTGCTGATTGTAATAGGACTAGTTAAGATGAGGGGAGGAAATTGCAAGTGTTGCTAAAAAATTAAAACAAACAAAAAGCACGACCTGAAGTCGTGTTTTTTGTTTGTCCTGGCAAGACTATAAGCCGAATTCTGTGTTATGTGATCATCTGTCTGTTCACGATATTACTATCGGAATCAAGCGAACTACTTTTAACAGAATCCCGAGATAAAATTAACCCGGTCATCTGCTTTGTTCTTGCGCCCAATAAGGATTTAGCCGTTTCAGTCCTGCATTGCTGCAGAAATATTCCATTGCTGGAATGCTAGACCTTTCGGTCAAAGCCGTTTCTGTTCGCACCTCGCACATTACTGTGGACGGCCGTTAGCCGCTATTATTTTATCCGCCTTTTCAGGCGAGATGGTGTTCGGACTTTCCTCTCCAAATTTTCATTTGAAGCGATCACTCATCTTGCTAGGACACCTTAATATTACAATTTTATAGGCGTTTGTCAATATTAGGCTCGTTTTTAGATTAGTTGTAAAAACAATAAAAAAATAGTAAGATTAACAATATTTATGATTCAAAGATTCCTTAATTCCCAGACAAAATCAATCAGCTCGGCATCTTTAATATTGGCCATATCTTATTTAGTGTCGGCTGTTTTAGGTTTGATAAGAGACCGCTTGCTAGCCGGTACTTTTGGAGCAGGCAACGAGCTTGATGTTTATTATACAGCTTTTACTGTGCCAGATTTTATTGCTTTGATTTTAATTTTTGGAGCTATAGCAGCTGCAGTAATTCCAATATTTAGTGGATATTTAATAAAATCTAAAGAAGAAGCATGGGAATATGTTTCAAGGCTTTTCAATGTATTTTTGGGATTTTTGATTATTGTTTGTTTAATTCTAATTATTTTTACTCCAGCTATTGTTTCTTTAATAGCTCCGGGATTTTCGGGTGACAAAAAAGAATTGGCGGTAATGTTAATGCGTATTATGTTTTTAAGTCCAATTATTCTAGGGGCTTCAAACATGATAAGCGGAATTTTGCAGGTCTTCCACAGATTTTTGGTAACAGCAATGGCGCCACTATTATATAACCTTGGAATAATAATTGGAATTTTATTTTTTGTACCAAAGTTTGGTTTGGCCGGGTTAGCATGGGGAGTGGTGCTTGGCGGAGTCTTGCATTTGTTGGTTCAGATTCCTGCGTTTTTCTTTTCCGGATTTAGATATAAGGCATCTTTTAATTATAAAGACGAGGGAGTTAAAAAAACAATAAAACTTATGGTGCCAAGGTCTTTGGGACTAGGGGCGGGGCAATTAAACACAATTGCCACAACAGCCATTGCTTCCACTTTGATGTCAGGGTCAATTGCGGTGTTTAATTTGGCAAATAATTTATCATCAATTTTAGTTAACGCAGTTGCAGTTTCTGTTTCAACAGCTTCTTTTCCGGCAATGTCTATGGCTTTTTTAAAAGATGAGGGAGATGAATTTTTAAGAAAATTTTCCAGTATATTTAGACAGATAATTTTTTTGGTGGTTCCGTTAAGTTTGTTGCTTTTGATTTTAAGAGCACAGATAGTCAGGGTAGTTTTGGGGGTTGGAAAATTTGGCTGGGCCGATACAAAGCTTACAACAGCTTGCCTTGGAATTTTGGCGTTAAATTTAATAGCTCAGGCTTTAATTTTATTTTTATCAAAAACTTTTTATGCAGCTCATAATACAAAAATTCCGGCAATAATAAGCGGAGTTACGGTTATTTTTAATATATTGCTCAGTTTATTGCTTGTGTGGCTTGTTAGATTTTCTGCGGGATTTAATTTCTTTTTGCAAGATTTATTAAGACTTGGAGGCGTAGCCAACATTGGAGTTATTGCTTTGGCTTTAGCTTATACAATAACAGCTGTTCTGGAAGGTTCTTTGCTTTTATATATGTTTTGCAAAAAATTTCCAAAGCTTCACGTAAAGGAAATTTCAGATTCTTTATACAAAATATTTTTTGCCAGCTTTATAATGTTTGTTTTAACTTTTATAATAAGGCAGATTTTAGGATCTATTATTAGTTTGCAAACATTTTGGGGGGTTTTCTTCCAATTAATTGTTTCTGGCACAGTTGGAGTCTTAACATATGCTTTGGCAACACATTTAATGAAGTCGCCAGAAAACAAAGCCATAGTTGATTCATTTTTAAAGAAATTTTTATATCCAGTAAAATAAAAATGAAAAAGTTTTACATCGGTAAATCTAAAATTCAAGGAAAAGGGATTATTGTTAATCGGGACATCAAGAAAGACGAAGTAATATTCATTTTTTTGGGGAGAGAAAGAATTTATACATCCGGTGATTGGTTCCATGGCCCAAACTGGCTCCAAGTTGGTTACGCAAAATGGATAGAACCTAGGCCGGGTTCTGCGGGAAATTACCTGAATCATTCGTGTAGTCCAACGGCTGGAGTGCATGGTAAAAATAAAATTGTTGCCATGCGAGATTTGAAAACGGGTGAAGAAGTAGCAATTGATTACGCACTTACAGAAACCTATCCTTTATGGCACATGAAATGCAATTGTAGGTCTAAAAATTGTCGCAAAATTGTAAAGCCGTATCACGATATGCCAGCTTGGAGAATGAAAATAAGTTGGGATGAATATATCGTAACAAAAAAAGAAAAAAGTTTTAATACATAATAGGACAATTCTATGGAATTGTCCTATGAGAAATGCTACAATAGTAAATTATAATACTATGGATAATAATGCAAAAAGATGGACGGTTGTGTTTAGGGCTTTGGCCAATATCAACCGTTTAAAAATTATAAAAATGCTTGCAGGCGGACAAAAAATGACTGTCAGCCAAATTTCTGATAATCTCAATATTTCTTTTAAGGCAACTTCGAATCATCTGGCCATGCTGAAAAATTTAGATGTTTTAGAATCGCTTGGCGCTAACGGGCATGTCTTCTATTCTATCAACCCAAATAAGCCAAGTGATTTTAATAAGGTATTAGACCACCTGCTTTGATGTGTAGGACAATTCCATAGAATTGTCCTATTATATGTTGTAAAAATATAAAAAAGTTAAATAGATAAAAAATGCAGGAAAATATAAGAAACTTTTCAATAATTGCCCACATAGACCACGGGAAGTCGACACTTGCCGATAGGCTTTTGGAATTGACAGGAACCATAGACCCTAAAAAAATGATGCCCCAGTTTTTAGATTCTATGGATTTAGAAAGAGAGAAAGGAATTACCATAAAGTTAAAAGCCATCAGAATGAATTATAAGTTTGAGGGCAAAGATTATATTTTAAATTTGGTTGATACTCCCGGCCACGTAGATTTTTCATATGAAGTTTCAAGGTCCATGGAAGCTGTTGAAGGAGCCATTTTATTAGTTGATGCAACTCAGGGAATTCAGGCGCAGACATTGGCAAACTTGGAATTGGCAAAAAAGCAAAATTTAAAAATTATTCCAGTTGTAAATAAAATTGATTCACCAATTGCTAAAGTTGAAGAAACAATTGAAGAGCTAGCAAATTTATTGCAGGTTTTTCCGGAAGATATAATAAAAATTTCTGCAAAAGATGGGACAAACGTTGAGCAAATTTTAACAACTATTATAAAAGAAGTTCCTCCACCAAAAGAAAGTTTAAAAAATGATTTTAGAGCGCTTATTTTTGATTCTGAGTACGATTCTTTTAAGGGCGTTATTGCCTATGTGCGTGTTGTTGACGGAGAAATTTCTAACGGAGAAAAAATTGAATTAATGGCAACTAAATCTCCAGCTGAAGTAAAAGAGCTTGGTTATTTAAATCCAACTTATTCTGCAAAAGAAAAAATTAAAGCCGGAGATATTGGGTACATTGCAACGGGAATTAAGGAGCCGGGAAAAGTTACTGCCGGAGATACAATTATAAAATTTCAAAATGCAGCCACAAAAGGGACGGTTGAGCCATTACCGGGTTACCAAAAACCAAAGCCAATGGTTTTTGCTAGTTTATATCCGGAAAACCCAGATGATTTTGATATATTAAAAGTTGCTTTATCAAAACTAAAATTATCTGACTCGGCAGTTGTTTTCGAACAGGAAATGAAAGAAGCTTTGGGCAGGGGATTTAACTGCGGATTTTTGGGAACTTTGCACATAGAAATTATTTCTGAAAGATTACAAAGAGAGTTTGGTTTGAAATTAGTCATTTCAACTCCGTCGGTTGTTTACAAGGTGCACGACCAGAAAGGAAAAGAAATTATTATTTATTCGGCAGCTGATTGGCCGGACCAGTCTAAAATAAGAAACACAGAAGAGCCGTGGGTTTCCTTGGAGGTTATTGCTCCGTCAAACCAGGTTGGAAGATTGATGGAAATTCTAAAAGGCTTAAAAGGAAATTATATTACAACAAATTATTTGAGTCCGGAAAGAGTGATTATAGTTTTTGAAACTCCTTTGCGTGGAATTATTGCCAACCTTTATGACAAAATAAAAACAGCCAGCCAAGGTTATGCGTCAATGAGTTACAACCTTTTAGGATACAAGCCGGGTAAATTGGTAAAAATGGAAATTTGGGTAGCCGGCCAAAAAGAAGAAGCGTTTTCAAGAATTGTTTCCGAAGACGAATCATATTTTGAAGGTAAAAAAATGGTTGAAAAATTAAAAGAAGTTTTGCCACCAGAACAATTTTCTGTTGCTTTGCAGGCCGTAATTGGAGGAAAAGTTATAGCCAGAGAAACAATTAAAGCTTACATGAAAGACGTTGCAGGATATTTATATGGTGGAGATATAACAAGAAAAAATAAGCTCCGCGAAAAACAGAAAAAAGGAAAGAAGCTTATGAAAGCGAAAGGGAAGGTGAATGTTCCCACAAAAGCCTTTCTGGAGGTATTTCGTGCATAAAAATTTATCAAAATTTAGCCCGAGGTTAATCGCCTCGGGTTTTAGTTTACCATTGACTTTATGGTTATTGCGACGTATAATAGTAGGCAGTTGTTTGTAAATATAATATTGAATTTGGGTAGCAATTTAAGGAGAATATCCTATGAAAACTTGGTCGGCCGGAATGGTTTTAGCGGTCGGCGGAGTAATTTTACTGTTTCCTCTTGATGCGCTGGGATTTAAGTGTCATGTGTCGGCATTTGTTGCTTCGGCAGTTTGTTTTTTAGGGTTTGTTATACAGGTATACGCAACGCTTAGGATGAGAGCTTCTTTCAAGCGTGAGAGGGAGTTGGCTAAACAAAAACAGGTCGCTCTTCTGGAACGAATGAAGAAACTTCCGCCGGCAGAGGCCA
>JAPLZA010000029.1 GCA_026395275.1 Candidatus Staskawiczbacteria bacterium
AGCTTATAGTCGTTGCTGGCCGAGACAAGGTTTTAGAAAAAAAAATAAGTAGTTCAGATTTAAAAAAAGATAAATCTATCAGGACATTTGGATTCGTCGACAATTTAGAAGAATATATGACGGTGGCGGACTTAATATTAACAAAGGCTGGTGGACTAACAGTTTCTGAGTGTTTAGTAAAAAATTTACCAATGATTTTTAACAATGTTATACCAATACAAGAGGACGATAATGTGGAGTATTCTGAAAAAAATGGGGTTGGGGTAAAAGTAAATAACGTAAAAGAAACAGTTGAGATTATTGATAGATTATTTGCACATCCAGACAAAATTGTAAAGATGAAAGATAATTGCAAGAAAATTGCAAAGCCTAATGCGGCAATAGAGCTGGTTGATTTTGTAGTTTCGAAGATTTAGTGAACCAAAAATATTTTTTAAAACGTATAATAAAAATAATAATTTAATAAAAATATGTATAATCTGCCTAAATTTAGTACTAAAGAAATCAAAAACAAAACCATAAAAACTATTAAAAATAAATTTTTTTGGGGAGTTATACTATTAATTGCAGTAGGTTGCGCAGTCGGTTTTTCCGGAGGCGTTGTTGCTTTGAAATATTTTCCAACCCAGACTCAGCAGTTTTTACAATATTTCAGCACGCCAGAACCTAAAGTCAAAACACCGGCAATTAACAAGTCAGAATCTCAAAATATTTATACTTCAGCAGTAGCTTATGAACAGGCGGTAATTGATGCTGCAAAAAATGTTTCCCCTTCTGTGGTCAGCATTGTTATTTCAGGTAATGTGCCCACTTATGAAGAGCAGTTTGTAAATCCTTTTGGAGATTTTGGCCCTTTTAATATCCAAATTCCTCAGCAGGTGCAGAACGGGACTCAATATAGAGAAATAGGAGCCGGTTCTGGTTTTATAATTTCTGCTGACGGGCTGGTACTTACAAATAGACACGTTGTTTCTTCCAGTAAAGCAGATTATGCAGTTTTTACTAATGATGGGGAAAAATATACGGCCAAAGTTTTAGCTCAAGATCCGGTGCAAGATTTAGCTATAATAAAAATTCAGAGCGACGGGAAAACGTTTAAACCGGTAAAACTTGGAGATTCTTCGGGCATACAAATAGGTCAAACAGCAATTGCTATTGGCAATGCGCTGGGCCAGTTTTCTAATACGGTTTCCGTAGGAGTTGTTTCTGGTTTGCAAAGAACAATTTCAGCTTCTGACGGAGCAGGCTCTTTTTCTGAAACTCTTGAAGGTATTATCCAGACAGATGCAGCAATTAACACGGGAAACTCCGGTGGGCCATTACTGAATTTAAGGGGTGAAGTTATAGGCATTAATACAGCCATGGCACAGGATGCCCAGGGTATTGGTTTTGCAATTCCTATTAACATGGTTAAAAGAGACATAGAACAAGTTAAAAAAACCAGTAAAATCACGTATCCATTTTTAGGTGTAAGATATGTTTTAGTAGACAGCTATGTTAAAAAAGAATATAAGTTGTCTGTAGGTTATGGCGCTTTAGTTCTGAAAGGTGATAAGGGTGAACCGGCAGTGACTTCTGGATCTCCTGCGGCAAAGGCTGGGATAAAAGCAGGTGACGTTATTTTAGAAGTTAATGGAGAAAAACTCACCAGCAAAAATTCAATGTCAACGGTAATCCAAAAATACAACGTTGGAGACAAGGTTAAATTGCACATTTTGAGAGGTGATAAAGAACAGGATATTGATGTAACTCTGGCAGAAAGAAGTTTATAGGGTTGACAATGGGTTTTCTATTTGATAAAAGGAAATATAGTATGAAATTAGCAAGTAATTTAATTAATGTTTTCTTTTTTAGCTTCTTTGAAAGAGGGGTTGATTTGAGCATTTAATACAAAATATTAAAAATTCAAACGAGCCCCTCTTGCCGAGGAGCTTTTGTTTTTTGACAACTAAATAATAGAAAGGACACGACAATGAAGAAGACGATAGGATATCTGGGACCGGAAGGAAGTTATTCGCATGAAGTGGCTATTCACATCGGCGCGAGCCGTAGTTTGTTGGCGCTGGAACCGTCAAAATTTGCACAGGCCTTGAAGGGAAAAAGAATTTTTCAGGCCGTGTTGCCCGTGGTAAACGCAATTGGTTGGCAAGTGCAGTGGGTTTTGGACCTGCTCATGAGCAATAACGGCGACCATGAAATCACCCGGGAAATTGTCTGGAATATCAGGTCGCAGCTAGTTGGTTTCGGTAAAATCGGGGATGTAAAAGTAGTGTGTTCTCATCCCCAGCCGCTGAATCAATGTCAGGCATTTTTAGGCAGGATGGATGGTGTTACCACCCAAGGCATGAACAGCACTAGCGCGGCGGTCAAGTTGATCGCTGATAAAAAAGATCCGGCATGGGCTGCCATAGGAACAGATAATGCCGCGACAAGGTATCACGTGCCTATCATAGCAAGGGATATAAGTGATCACGACGAGAATCAGACTCGCTTCCTTGTTTTGGGCGGTAACAGTATGGCTCCAACTGGTAAGGATAAAACGTCTTTGCTTTTCGGCACGTCAAACAAGCCCGGCGCATTGCTTAGAGCACTTGAAGTGCTAGACGCCCTGGATATCAATATGAGCAGTCTTTTTTCCATGCCCTCTCCGAACAGGAGATTGGGAGAATGTTTTTTTCTGGTTGATGTGGCGGGACATGGGCGCGATAAGGATTTGAGTGTTGCGCTAGATAAGATAAGGACAAGGGTTGGGTATTTGAAAATACTCGGCTCATATCCCGAATCAAATCAGCCTGCAAACGCGAATTAGCAGGATGCGCAGTTTATAGCGGTGGTTTTTACCTCCGCTTTTTTTTACTATCCATGTTATCACTCTTGACTTGAGAGTGCTATTGATTTATTATTAAATCTATAATAAAATAATTATATGAACGGAAATAATTTCACAAACAAAGCTCAGGATGCGTTAATGCAGGCGCAAAGCGCAGCACAAGAAAAAGGGCAATCGCAAATAGATGCTTTGCATTTGCTTTTTGTTTTGCTTACGCAGGAAGGTTCTATTATAAATACAATTTTGCAAAAACTAGGAGTTGATGCAGATGTTTTGCAGAAAAAAGTTGAGACACAGATAGCAAAAATACCAATGGTTTCAGGTTCGCAAGCATTCGGGCAGTTTTACCTTACTCAAGATATGGCAAAAGTGCTTGATAGGGCCAGGCAAGAAGCCATAAAAATGAATGACGAATTTATTTCTGTTGAGCATTTATTTTTGGCTTTGTTGGACACAAAGTCCGGAGCAAAAGACATTTTAGAAAAAGTTAACTTTTTAGCCGGCGGACCGATTGGAGACGGATCTAATAATATGAAAAGTTCAAAGCTTGATTATGAGGCAGTTATAAAAATTTTGTCTCAGATAAGAGGCGGACAGAGAATTACTGATCCAGAGCCAGAATCAAAATATCAGGTAATTGAAAAATATACTAGAAATTTAACCAACCTTGCAGCTGCTGGTAAAATTGACCCGATAGTTGGCAGGGATAACGAAATAAGAAGATTAATGCAAATAATTTCCAGGCGCACAAAAAACAACCCGGTTTTAATTGGAGAAGCCGGAGTTGGAAAGACGGCAATTGTTGAGGGTTTTGCCCAAAGAATTGCCAGGGGAAATGTGCCGGATTTTTTGAAAAATAAAGAAGTAATTTCTTTGGATTTAGGTTCTATAATAGCTGGCACAAAATACAGGGGAGAATTTGAAACAAGAATTAAAGCTTTATTAAAAGAACTTTCACGATCTGCCGGAAAATATATTTTGTTTATAGATGAGTTGCACACCATAGTGGGGGCTGGAGCTGCGGAAGGTGCCATTGATGCCTCAAATCTTTTAA
>JAPLZA010000095.1 GCA_026395275.1 Candidatus Staskawiczbacteria bacterium
TCCTTTGACTACTTTGTTTTGTGGGATTTTGGGGGATAAAACAAACACGCTTGTAGCTAGAATTGCAACAAGAAATACAGATAAAGAAGAAACTAAAACACGCATCTTCTTTCTTCTCATCTTTCTCTGGTTGTAGGCGTCAACGAGATCAGCAGGGAAAGCAATGCGAGGAGAAGGCGCCTCCAAGTTTGTTATTTTTTGTTTTTCTTGTTCTATCATTTATTAATCAAAATCTTTTCTGCAAACATCTTTAGTAACACCATTACACTGCCTTGAGCTTCTTTTTCTGTTTTACTATTTAAAAAATTATGCCAACTGCTTATCATGTCATTGTCTTTCGTAGCAACAACGGCATTTTCTAGTTTTAATCTGTCTGCATAAGACACCTCTCCCTTAGCTCCTAAAACTTTATCTACAAATAGTTTGTTAAAAGTTAAAATACTGTCATTGACCTTACTTGTACTCAAAACTTTTTGAAGCTGAATTTCTGTAAAATAATACTTTGCGCCCAAAAAAATACTGCACAGCGCTAACAATAAAATTATCGAAATTATTATAATTTTGTTCATATATGTTATTTAACAATTATTTTACTAATTGCCAGTTCCCTTTTAATGCTTCCGGCGTTGATAAGGGCACCATAGTTAATTTATCTGGAAGATCGCCCGATAAGTTGTGCTGGTTAGAAAATGCTGCTGCAAGCCTGGAAAAATTATCCACAAAAGAAATACTATTTTTAGGAGAAGACACTGATATCTGTAAGGTTGCGACACTTTGACTGGTTAAAGAGCTGTCAGCCAAAATTTCTATGGCATACTTGCCTTCTGGCAACTTACCTAAGTTTGTAATCCATTTACCATTGCTGTCTGACTTGACCATACCAATTTTTTTATTAAACAAAATAGAAATATCACAATTCTTTTCAGAGACGCCAGATAAAATA
Source organism: Candidatus Staskawiczbacteria bacterium (assembly GCA_026395275.1). Lineage (GTDB taxonomy): Bacteria > Patescibacteriota > Minisyncoccia > Minisyncoccales > Staskawiczbacteraceae > XYD1-FULL-39-28. Next base: position 944 of record JAPLZA010000095.1, read on the forward strand.
ATGTCCTTTAACGTGCTATATTGATTTTCCGCTTGTCTAATAAAAAAACTAGAATAAGAATGCACAAAAGAAATATCTACCAGCAAAATTGCAACAATTAAATAAATTAAATTTTTATATTTTTTATCCATTTTATTGACCTATTTTTGCGCCTTCACCGGCAAGAGATTCCATTTATGCTTTAAAACTTCCGGAGTTTCTTTTGAAACCGTGACAAGCTTACTGGTAATTATTTTTTGAGAAGCAACATTAGAAAGCGCAGACCAGAATTGCTTAGTAAGGTCATCTATTGTCTGACTTGTTTTTTTGGGATTTACAACCTCTGTGGCTATAACTTTTATTTTAATTGTTATGGTTTTTGAATTCCCCACTTCGTCCTTGGCGGTTATAGATACAGAATTAATTCCCGGTTGAATTTTTCCTAAATTAACTGTCCATCTGCCATTACTGTCACTGTTTGTTAATCCATATTGATTGTCCCAATAAAATGTAATTTCCGAAGGTTCGCTTACAGTGCCGGAAATTATTATATCTTCATTTGAATTATAAGAATCTTGAAGTTGATTTATATTTATTTCCGGTGACTGGGTATTTAATATTATGCTTGATGAAATTGCAGAAGAAATGGTTCCGTCTTTGTAAAAAAATCTGGCGTAAATTGTTTTTTTACCGTTGCCTGAAGATAAAATAAATGATTTTACCGGTTCATAGACCTCGGGAATACCTTCTAAAAAGACGGAGCTTTCTGATAATTCCACTTGTGCTGCGCCAGACCCTCCGTTTAAAGTTACTTTAACTGCAGCATTATTAGTTTTTGGTGATCCGTCATTTACTAAAATGGTAATTTTTCCAGCAGGAACAGAAGATGAGCTTAATGACACAAGCATGCCATTTCCTCCTGCTGTTACCTGGCATGTCCCGCAATCTGAAGAACAAGTGTTACAAGTTTCCGAACCATTGCAAATTCCGTCTCCGCAACTTATTAATCTCCAATCTGTTTGCACTCCGCAGGACGCTCCGCAATCTGAAAAAGCGATAGTACCAACTATATCTCCGGAAGCCGTGCCGGTAAATTGCCCCTGAGAATTAATATTTACGTTGGTGTTTCCGTTATTGGGACCACTAAAATATATCCAGCCAAGATTTTGCCCCCAAGCTGTTCCGGAAAGTACACCCGAATTGTTTGTTATTCCCCCGTGCTCTGGATTAAGATTTATCCATCCATAATTTTCGCTCCATGCATATCCGGTGACTGTGCTGTTTGTAACTTGAACGTTGCAATCACCACAACCAAAATTTATCCAGCCAATATTATGGTTAGTGCTTCGGCGGAAACAAAAAAAACAGGCGCGAATAATCCTAGAAATATTAGTGAAAGAGAAAATTTATTCATTTAAAATTACCTTCCTAATGCCCCGAACATTTTTTTTATCGGATCAAAAAGTCCTGCTCCTAATGATTTAATATCTGAAGAGTATAATATTGATTTAAACGATTCTAAAGAATTAATTAAACCGGCTCCAACTTTTCTAACAATCGGAGCAGACGAAACTGCTTTAGTGGTTGTGCCAAATATCCAGTTTATAAAGTTTTGCGTTCCAATAAGAAAATCAGAAGTTGCATTTTGAATTATTTCTTGTGTTGCTGAAGAAGGATTTTCCGGAGATGACACGGGAGCCACAATCACGTTGGCTACTGCTTTAATGTTATTTATGTTTGTAATTGACCCTGAAAAAGTTAATGTGCCGGTAAAAATATAGGTTCCTGCTAAATTTGAATCGTAATTCGGCATACCATTATCCCACGCAACCGACACTGTCTGGTTTGTGCTGTCTGAAAGCGTAACATTAAGAGTCGCCGGGAGATTTACTAAGCTGATTGCAGTTCCATAAACAACATTAATATCCGCTATAGAGGCTACTGATGTAATATTGGTTGCTTGTTGCACTTGCTCAACAGTGTGCTGAGCTGCTTCTGCTGCTTGCTGAGCTGCTTGGGCTGCCTGTTGGGCTAAATCAATGGCAGCAGCGTTTTGATCTGAATTTTCTGAAGAATTTGTTTCCTCTGAACTTGCAGAAGATGATGAAGCAGACGAAGCAACCGATGCAGTTGATTC
>JAPLZA010000089.1 GCA_026395275.1 Candidatus Staskawiczbacteria bacterium
GCAGAAAAACCTCGCTCAATCGCCCACTGACATTTTGGGCAAGATTCTTCTGTGGTCTGCGTTTGTTCTTCGGGAAAAGGAAATCTTTCGGTCAAAGAAATAAAGGTCTTTCCACCACATCTTATGCATATACCGTTTCCAATTATCGTAGGCTGTGACATAAATTCCGTCCTTTCTTGTTAAAGTGCCACCTAGTATCTTCCACCAATCATTCTATCTATGGTTCTCAGTGAAATGAGTAATATGGGCGTAGTCGTGATAAACGCCGCAACTATGCCAAGAGTTATTCTTAAGGACAATCCCTTAACCACAATCATTTCGGTTTGCATCCCCGGCAGAATAAGGACCGCTCCAACAACGCTGATTATAGACCCCATAATCCAGCCATAAAGTCCGGCGCTTCTTTCGGCAACTGTTTTCGGCCCGGAATATCCTCCGGGCACGCCAAGTATGCTGGGTATAAGGTCATAATGTTCGCGTGCCGGCCTAAGCATAAAAAATTTAAGTATTGATAAACCTAACATGCCTCCCATCAATCCCCAGGTGAGCGCCAACTTTACCATCTGCGCGTCCCAAGAGTTGCAAATTTGTCTCGCCAGTTCTTTGTTGTTCTGCATGGTTTCCAAAGAAACAAACGGCTCAAAGCAAGACATTGTCATCAAGATACCGCCAAGAGTCCAGAGGATAAAACCTGTGAAAAAAAATACTAATCGCGGAAGAGTTCCTGTTTGCATTATTATCCTTTCTTTACCATGCGACGAATGCCGTTGGTAATAACAAGTAACACCGCTGCAATAATTAACGCGTGTATGCCCCACCACACTAAAAGAAACATGCTGTTTATGCCGGTGACAGCGTAAATGTTGTCGGGGTTGTATCCAAAGGCTGGAACGTTATCGATGACAATGCGCTTAATCCAATAATATGGAAGACGAACTCCCACATAAAGTAGCGCAAAAGCACCTGGGATCATCCCCATATCCCTGCTTTTAACCGAATCGTATAATGAATAGATTCCTCCGCACAAAGACCAAACGCCAACATTCCAAAATATCGGGTCTATGATTGCGGAAAAGGACATCCTCGGCCAATCGTCACGCGCCTCTTTTTGCCAAAAAATCAGAATCTCCGGCACTACAAATATAACAGAAAAACAAATCACACCCAAAATACAAACCCCAATAATCTTCCTGGCGTTCAACAGCTTTGCGTTCATCTTGTTCTCCTCTCTATGTTTTAAAAGACCTATTTATACATTATCCTTAATTCGCATTTTGTCAACCAGAAGAGAGATTAAATTTTTCGGGTTGTCTAAAACCGGCGTCAAATTAAGCTCTTGGCCTAAATTATATTTTTCAGCTAATTTATAAGCAAACTTCAAGGCCGAATAGTCCTCAAGCCCAATACCCACAGAATCATACAGAGTTATTTCTTTTTTATTTTCGCGCCCGGATTTTTTACCGGTTATAAGTTCGTAGAGTTCTGCATGCACGCGTTTTTTGGCTTCTTTTTTGGTAAAGCGCTGGATTTCTCCTTCAACAGCAGACTGGTCAAAATATTCTACAACTATTTTACTTCTAGAAAGTATTGAAAACTCCAACTCTGTTTTGCCAACAGAGTCTCCGCCTATACCATTAATGTGCACGCCATTAACAATCCAGTTATTTTTTAGAACATCTACATTTGCCCTGCAAGCTGTGCAGGTTGTAATTATATCAGCTCCCCTAACTGCTTCTTTAGCATTAACGCAACGCACTAGTTTAAGCCCACTGGATTTTAAATTTTTTTCAAATTTATCCATTGCCAAAGAATCAATGTCAAAGTATCTGACTTCTTTGATTCCGCGCACCAAACATATGCCTTTGGTTAAAAATTCGCTTTGAGCTCCCGTGCCAATAATAGCAAAAACCCTGCTGTCTTTTCTGGCCATTAAATCTGTGGCTATAGCCGTGGTTGCAGCAGTTCGAAGCGCGGTCAATAATGTCATTTCAGAAAACATAACCGGATACCCCGTATCTGTTGTCGATAATTGACCGGTTGCCACAACTGTCATTAAACCTTTTTCCGGATTTTTCGGATGGCAATTAACATACTTAAACGTATAATATTTTTTGTCACAGACCGGCATAAGCTCTAAAACTCCATCCTGCACATGCATTGCCGGACGAGGAATTTTATTAAACTCGTGCCAACGGCTAAAGTCACTTCTTAATTCTTACATTAAACCAATTAAATAGCTATTAAACCCATGGCGCTTAATTATTTTTGCTAAAATTTCTTCAGTTATAATTTTCATATTAAGTTTTTTATTAGTTAAACGTTCAGCTTCTGCGGGACAAATAAAAAGCCCCTTCTTGACCGGGGCTGCTTGAACGTATTTTATAAAAAACTCAATATACCCCGGCTGCTACTTAGGAGCGGGGCTGACTGGAACTATTATATTTAAGATGAAATTTCGTATATTCATGTCTGTAAGTTAAGTGTACATCAACTAAAAACAATGTCAAGTAAAAAGTTATTTGCTTATGTTGTCAGCTTTAATTGTATCTATAACCTCTTTTACTGTTGTCATAAATTGGGCTGGAAAGATAATCGTAGAATTTTTTTCAACGCTTATTTCTGCCATTGTCTGCAAAGTTCTTAATTGTAAAGCAACCGGATGGGCTGCAATCAAGTCGGCAGCTTGTCCCAATTTTTCATGAGCTGCAACAATTTTTGCCCTTCTCTCTCTTTCAGCCTCTGCCTCTTTTGCCATTGCCCTTTGCATGTTATCTGGCAAAATAATATCTTTAATCTCAACGGCAGTTACCTGAACTCCCCAAGGTTCGGTGTGATTATCAATAACATCTTTTATTTGTTTATTAATTTCTGCTGTTTGCGACAAAAGTTGGTCTAACATAAATTGTCCAACAACATTTCTGACAGTTGTTTGGCTTATCTGATTTACAGCGCTCAAAACATCTTCTATGGCAATAACTGCTTTTTTTGGATCAACAATGTGATAATAAGCTACGGCTGCAATATCAATGGACACATTATCTTTTGTAATAATTTTTTGCGAAGGAATACCCATGGTTATTGTCCTAAAACTTACCTTCACCATTTTTTCAAGAATGGGTACTAAATATATAAGACCAGGGCCCCTAATAGCAGTTTGCCTTCCCAAAAAGAAAATGACTGCGCGTTCATATTCCTTAATAACGCGTATGCCAGATACTAAAATAATAAATAAAACTATTAAAAGATAATATGTAAAAATGTCCATATTTTTTATATTTAATTATATTATCTTACTTTACCAAAAACGCCCCTTAATTAAAAGGTATTTAAAAATTTTAGGCTTGATTTGACTGATTTTTTGTGTTAGAGTAATAAATATCATCGGGCCATGGAGGAGTAGTACCTCGGCAGTCTCATAAGCTGCAGGCCCCCGTGCAATTCGGGGTGGCCCAACACTTTACAATATGTGGTTTGTTTATATAATAAGATGCAAAGACGGCTCTTTATACACAGGAGCCACTAATGATTTAGAGAAGCGCTTTGCCGACCATAAAAGTGGGAAGGGCGCCAAGTACACAAAATCACATATTCCAGAAGAAATTGTATTTTCCAAAAAATTCAGAAGTAAAATAAAGGCACTGAAGAAAGAAAGAGAGATTAAAGATTTAACGCGTGAAGAAAAAATAAAATTTATTAAAAACGCGTCGGGGTAGCTCAGTTGGTGAGAGCGTGGCATTCATAACGCCAAGGTCGTGGGTTCGACTCCCACCCTCGACACACAATTGAAAAATAATTTATCGTAATGCGGGCATAGTCCAGCCTGGTTTAAGACGCCTCCCTGTCACGGAGGAGATCAGGGGTTCAAATCCCCTTGCCCGCGCATTTTTAAAAATCGCCAAAATGGCGATTTTTTGATAGAATAAATTAATATGAAAATTATTTTTGAAGGTGCGGCGCAAAACGTAACTGGTTCTAAACACTTAATCCAAACACAAGGGTTTAATTTGCTTTTAGATTGCGGTTTATACCAAGGCAGAAGAGATGAATCAAATAAATTAAACAGCACGCTTCCCTTTAAGGCTGACGAAATAAATGCTGTAATACTTTCTCATGCGCATTTAGACCACTGTGGAACTTTACCAATTTTAGTTAAAAACGGATTTAAAGGGAAAATTTATTGTACTCCGGCAACCGCAGAAATTGCAAAATATATTTTATTAGACGCAGCTGAAATACAAAAACAAGATTGCGAATACTTAAACAAACATGGTGATGTTGTCCTTCCAATTTATAATGCAGATGATGTTCAAAAAGTTGTTGAACGTTTTGAACCAATTGAATATTTCAAACTTAGCAACCAGTGGACACAATTAAACGAAAATATTCGTTTCAAACTTTACGACGCCGGACACATTTTAGGCTCGGCAATAATTTTTTTAGAAATAACCGAGAATGGTGCTGTAAAAACTTTGGCTTTTACCGGGGATATGGGCAGAGAACACTCACCCATTTTATCTGACCCAGAATATATAGCAGAAAGCATACAAACTTTTTTAACCGAATGTACCTACGGCGACAAATTGCACAAACCAATGTCCAACGCAACCAGCGATTTTAATAACGTAATTAATACTGCAATAAAAAATAAAAGTAAAATTATTGTTCCGGCTTTTTCTTTAGGCAGAACGCAAGATATAGTTTATATCTTACATAAGCTTTTAGACGAGAAGCGCATTCCCGCCATTCCCATATATATAGACAGCCCTTTAGCCGAAAATATTACAGAAATTTTTCCGAAATATAGAGATGACTGCAACGATAATTTTAAAAAAGCTTTTCCCGGGAGTTCTGCATTTGCTATAAAAAATTTATTTTACGTAAAGTCCATAGAAGAATCAAAGGCTTTAAATAACAAAAAAGGGCCCTTGATGATTATTTCTGCTTCGGGTATGGCTGAAGGCGGAAGAGTTTTGCACCATTTAAAAAACGGCATAGAAAATCCGCAGAATATAATTTTGATAACCGGGTATCAAGCTGAAAACACTTTGGGCAGAAAAATTCAGGAAGGAACCAGTCCAATAAAAATTTACGGGAAAAATTATAATGTTAGGGCGCAAGTAAAAACTTTAAATGAATTTTCAGCTCACGCAGACCAAAACGATTTGTTGTTATATATTTCCCATGTTAAAAATTTAGAAAGAATATTTTTAGTTCACACAGAACTTCCGCAATCAACTGCTTTTAAAAACATTTTAGAAAAAACTTATCCTGGCTTACCCATTGAAATTCCCACAACGGGACAAAGTTTCGAAATTTAATAAAAAAGCCACTTCAAATTAGAAGTGGTCAGGGTCGGAGTGCGCTTTCGCACACTCCGACCCTTTCAGTTTGGTTCAGAATAATTGCTGACTTACGCCGGCACAGTCACCAAGCAGCCCTTACGACGGCCACGGAAAAGGACTCTACCAGGCAACGCGTGGGCTACCATGCAATGCTTGGCACGCTTGGGCATC
>JAPLZA010000099.1:0-6396 GCA_026395275.1 Candidatus Staskawiczbacteria bacterium
GGTCAAAATAGTGAGCGGAGTAAAACGACAAGGAGCCCGTCAATTTGTTGGTTTAGATCAGCTTGGCGTTGGCGCTGCTGACAACGGAATTAATCTCCATTAGTTTTAGGAGAAGTTTAGCAAGGTGAAGACCTTGCTTTTTTATTATGGATTTTTTTGTGAGCTTGCACCCTTTATTGGAAAAATTTATAGAAGGCTGTAGAATAAATATATGGATGATTTTTGGGAGAGAAGTCAAAATTTTTTTGCAATAATAATTGGGGCAATAATAATTGGAGGATTTATATATTTTGGTTTACAGAAACCGGAAGTTGATGTGGCGCCGAAAACTGTGACGCAGTTTTCGGCGCAAAATTCAACGTCGAGCGCAAAAATTAATTCGTCTGCGACTATTGCCGGGTGCGGTGCGTCTGAAAATACAATTGTCACAAAAGTAATTGATGGCGACACGGTTGTTGTGGAAGGTGGTTATCATGTCAGGCTTTTGGGTATGGATGCCGATGAAAAAGGTTATCCTTGTTACGACTCAGCAAAAACTAGAATAGAAAGTTTAATTTTAGGAAAACAAATCAGATTAGAAAAAGATATTACAGATTTAGACCAATACGGCAGATGTTTGCGGTATATTTTTGTTGGAGATACAAATATTGATGTTCAACTGGTGAAAGAAGGTTTGGCGGTCGCCAGGTTTTACCAGCCCGATGTAAAATACAAAGCAGAAATTACTGCAGCCGAAAAACAAGCAGAAACCAGTGGAGTCGGCTGTAAGTGGAAAAAATAAATAATAATTAATAAAGACTAATCGGCCTGCATCCGTAAGCTATTTACTTATTTTTTTAAACATGTTATATTCTATTATCTATGAAAAGTTCTTTAACAACAAATTTTTACCGATAGGAGGAAATCATTATGCGTAATATAACTGCAAAAGCCATACAAAAGTCATTCGCTGGCAAGGTTGTACTTGCTGGAGTAAGTTTTTCATTGACTGAAGGCAAGAGGTCGGCGCTTGTTGGAGAAAACGGTAGCGGGAAATCAACGCTGCTTAAGATTATCACTGGAAAGCTCGAGGCAGATGAGGGCGAGGTATTTGGTTTGGAAAATGGGTGCGCATACATAGCACAGGATTTTTCTGGTGATGAAGAAGAGACGCCGCATGATTTTTTATGTCGGCATTCTACTTCAGTCCATGAAGCAGTTAAGCTTCTCCGTCAATCTGGTTTTGATCTCGGCGAACACGGGGAAAGATTGAAGCAAGTTAAGTGTTCGGGCCTTTCTGGTGGCGAGAAAAAGAAACTGGAAATTGCCGCCGGTCTTGCAAGTGGATCGTTGTTTATTGCTATGGATGAGCCAGAGAACCACCTTGACTATAAGGCGATTGAATGGCTGATTGGCGCTCTGTCAAAATTTCGTGGAGGTTTAATATTCGTTTCTCACAACCAATATTTCATAGACCAGCTTTCGGACGCAGTCATTGAGCTGGAAAATGGATCTATTACGGTCTATTCTATGAAGTATAATGAGTATTTGACAGAGAGAGAACGTCAAATATCCGGACGTGCACGAGATTGGGTGTCAGAAGAGAAGACAATAAAGCGCATTCGTAAAAGCCTAGAAATGATGAAGATGAGGGCCAAGAGAAATTCTGGCACTTCGGCTACTTATCAACAAGCTAAGCGCCGTCTTGGTGACATGGAAGAAAGTCATGGCCAGAGACCATCGGCAGAAGCAAATAAGCCGAAGGTTAGACTTTCTCCTGACGTAGATCAGAAGAAGGGCAAACTTATTGTTTCTGTTGACCATGTGGACTTTGCTTACGGGACGAAGCAAGTTTTTGCCAGCGCAATAGCAGATCTCAGATTCGGAGAAAAAGTAGTTTTATTCGGTCAGAATGGATCTGGTAAGTCTACGCTCATCAGGCTTATTACCGGTGAATTAACTCCTCAGAATGGTTTTGCCAAGATAGGCGTCAACGTTAGGTGGCAGTTTATGACGCAAGACCATCTTCTGGGAGTGGATTCATCAAAGTCTGCGTTAGAAGTTTTTGGAGGTATTCTGAAATGGCCGGAAGGTAAGTGCCGAGCATACTTGGCACGATATGGAATTGACGCTGGTCTCATAACTAGGCCTTTAAAGGTTTTGAGCGGTGGACAGCAGGCCCGCTTTAAATTGGCATTGACATTTGCTCAAGAACCGGAGTTTTTGATACTCGATGAACCAACAAACCACGTTGATAATCCGACGTGGGAAGCGATTGTCGAATCAATTCAAGGATATTCAGGCACGGTATTAGCAGTGACTCATGATAGGGAATTTATAGAAGCCATTGCCAAGAAATTATGGGTCTTGGAAGATCACAAGATTCGCATAGAGCTTGGCAGTATTTCCGATTATCTAGATCGTAAGGTCTAAAAATAGTATTGTCAGTTACCCGTGGAATTACAGTAACATTTCGCGGGTTTTTTTTGAAAAAACATGTCAATTGTTATAAGCTATAATAATTGACATAATCTATATTTTAGTTTATCGTGAAAATAGTATATCCTTAATATTAATAATTACAAATTTTGTTTGTAATGCTATTAAATATATAAAAATAATTTTATTATGAAAGCAGTTATTTTAGCCGGCGGTAACGGCACACGTCTTCGCCCATTAACACTCGCAACAAACAAACATCTATTGGGACTTTATGACAAGCCCGTTATTTATTATGCGATAGAGAAACTCGTATCTGCTGGTATATACAAAATAATGCTGGTTACATCGCCTCAACACGTTGGAGACTTTGTGAAACTTCTTGGCTCTGGACATAATTTTAAGATGTCTAATGGAAAACAGGTTCAAATTACCTACGGCGTGCAGAATGAGCCAAACGGCATAGCCTATGGATTATATATCGCAAAAGACTATGTTGGTAGTGACAATTGTATTCTATATCTTGGAGATAATATCATTGAAGACGATATTACAGAACACGTACAAAATTTTCGTACTGGAGCAAAAATATTTTTAAAATCAGTTGCTGACCCTCGTTGTTTTGGGGTAGCGACGCTTGATGCAAATAATAAAGTTATAGGAGTGGAAGAGAAGCCTGAAAACCCAAAGTCTAATTTAGCGGTAACCGGCTTGTATTTTTATGATAATACAGTATTTGACAAAATAGTTAATCAGCCTCAATCAGATAGGGGTGAATATGAAATTACATATATTAATAAATATAATGCATCTGTGTATATGCATAATAAGCATGAAAAAAATAAAAAATAGTAAATCTAAAAAAGTCAGAATAATTTTTATTACCGGTGGAGCGGGCTTTATTGGCAGCTCTTATTTAAATAAATATGTCCCTTTTTATCCGCATTATCAGTTTGTAAATATTGATTGCTTGACTTATGCAGGTAATATAAAAAATATTGCCGTATCGTACTATCCGAATTATTCTTTTGAGCGTGTAGATATCCGTGATTTCAAAAAAATAGAAAAGTTATTTATAAAATATAAGCCTTCAGATATTATTCATTTTGCTGCCGAGACTCACGTAGATGCAAGTATTAGGTCTCAAAATATTTTTATTGAAACAAATATTTTGGGGACGCATAATCTTTTGAATATGGCTAAGAAATACGGCGTTGATAGATTCCATCAAATTTCAACCGACGAAATTTATGGATCGTCTGGGCGTAATAATAAGACTGTATTCACAGAAACATCTGCCTTGATGCCAAGCAACCCATACAGCGCCTCAAAAGCTAGCGCAGAGTTGATAGCTATGGCGTATTATAAAACATTTGGTTTGAATGTTGTTATAACTCGTTCTTCAAATAACTATGGTCCGAACCAGGCCATTATTTATTACAAATCTTTTACAAAACAAAAAATTACCGCTCTATGGTTCTGGAGAAAATATTCGTAATTGGCTTTATGTTGAAGATAACGTTTCTGCAATCAATTTGGTTTTTCATAGGGCGCAGGCGGGTTCAATATATAACATCTCTGGGAATAATGAGTTGTCTAATATTAGCGTTGCTAGAGAATTAATTAAGTTGGCTGGAAAAACCGAAAAAGAAATTAAATATGTAAAAGATAGACCAGGGCATGATTTTAGGTATGCTTTGAGTTCTAGTAAAATAGAAAGAGAGCTTAGTTGGTATCCTAAAATAAAGTTTGTTGACGGTATTCGTAAAACATTTTTATTTTACAAAAAAAATTATGAAAAAAATAAAAAATAAGAAGAAGATTTTTTTGTGCGGACCCATGAGGGGTATTCCAAGGGAGGAGTCTCTTGGATGGAGGGAGTTGGCCGTAAAGTGTCTATCGGAAAAATTTGAAGTTATACATGCTATGAGAGGGCGAGAGAAAAAAGAAACATTTACTGATCCGCGCGCTGCCGTCATAAGAGATCTAAACGACATTAAGGGTGCGGATATTTTGCTTGTTAATGACACAAACGAAAATTGCAGCATGATAGGCACATCTATGGAGATATTTTTTGCTTTCCAACAAAATAAACCAATTATAGTATTCGGAAACGCACATGACAAAGATTATTGGTTGAATTATCATATTCATCTAAGAGTAAAGGATTTTAATGAAGCATGCGGCGTATTAAATAATATGTTTCCTTAATTAATGAAAATACCTTTTTACAAACCGCATGTCACAGGAAATGAGATAAAATCTATCTTAAAAGTTTTTAAATCCGGTAAATTGGCGAGAGGTCAGGAAGTGGAGAAATTTGAAAAAGAATTCGCCACTTATGTAGGTAAAAAATATGCAATTGCAATAAATAGTGGCACAAGCGGATTACACCTGGTTGTCCGCGCTATGGGCTGGAAAAAGGGAGACGAGATTATCACCACTCCGTTTAGTTTTATTGCATCTTCAAATGTTTTGCTATTCGAAGACGCTACGCCGGTTTTTGTTGATATAGACAAAAATACGCTCAATATCGATCCCGATAAGATTGAAGACAGAATCACCTCAAGAACAAAAGGAATGCTTTTAGTGCGGACTGCCGTTTGATTATAAAAAAATAAAAAAAATTTCAGATAAATATAAGTTACCAATTATTGAAGATGCATGTGAGGCAATTGGTAAGCCTAATAAAAATTTTAGCGTATCAAAAATTGGTGTTGCGTCTGTATATAGCTTTCATGAAAATAAACAATTAACTACGGGAGGAGAGGGGGGCATAATAGTAACAGATGACCCAGCTATAGCTCAAAAGTGTTGGTCTATGCGAGACCAAGGGCGATCTTCAAGCAAGGACTGGATAAAAAATGTTATTCTCGGGTTCAATTTTAGAATGACCGAAATTCAAGCTACCTTAGGTAGAGAACAGCTTAAAATTATTGATAAAATGCTTGCCAAAAGAGAACAGCTCGCAAGTAAATATTACTCTCTTTTAGCCGGTACTGAGGGGCTGTCCGTACCCGATGAAATAACTTTAAAAAAAAGAAGTTGGTTTGTTTATTTTATTATTTTAGAAAGTGCTGATTTAAGGGAGAAAGTTTATAAAGATCTTCTTTCTGCCGGAGTCACTTCAAGTAAAAACTATTTCCCGCCGATTTATGATTTTTCAATTTATGCAGACTATAAAAAAGAATGCCCAGTTACAGAAGAAGTTTCAAAAACGATTTTAGCTTTACCCATGTTTTATGAAATGAAAAATAAACAGGTATCTTTTATCGCTGATGTAATTAAAAAATCAATTAAACGATATCGAAATGGCATACTCAATGGTTAAAACAATCCGATGAAACAAAAAACAAAAAAACCTGTTATAATTTTTATATCAAATCGGTTTGGATACGGCCCCACCATTGCGTTACTTAACGTTGCTAGGGAATTCATTAAAAAAATTGATGCAGATTTTGTTTTCGCCGGTTCTGGAATATGCAAGGAAGCATTTAACGCCGTTTTTGAAAAGAAGATAGTCTTTGTTGAAACTGATGAGCACAATTACGACGAAATCAAAAAATTTATTTTACGATATAAGAACCGGAAAGTATTTTTAATAAGCTGTCTTAATCGTTTAGCAATAGTTGTAGCAAAGGAACTAAAAATTCCTAATGCCCTTATAGATTTATTAACATGGACTTGGAATAAAATTCCCAAAGGATTTGAAAGCGCAGACCATTATTTTTCAAATCATTTCGGAACAAAAAACAAAAAACCATATATGATAGAGGTGCCATTGATTATTGGTCCCGTTCCTTATAAAAAGAATGTGAATAAAAAATATCTTTTAATTAATATCGGGGGCGTGCAGAATCATCTTGTTGAAAGCCTGCCGGAAAACTATCTTAAATTAGTCAGTTATTTCCTGAATACACTCAAGGTTCCGTCTAATCTTAAGGTTGTTGTAGCTAGCGGTAGTCAATCAGTAAAGTT
>JAPLZA010000099.1:6406-9989 GCA_026395275.1 Candidatus Staskawiczbacteria bacterium
AATACTAGGCCGGAATTTATAATAGAGTCTTTGTCTTTCAAAAAATACACATCGATACAGCACCAAAGTAAAAAAATTGTAAGTTTAGCAGGGTCTAACTCCACATTTATGTCTTTTGTTCTTGGGATACCGGTAGTTTTTTTGTTGCCCCAGCTTTATTCTCATTGGAAATTAACATCATTTCTAAAAGAAAAAAAATATATAAAACACTGTCAGCATTGGGACGAATATATGTCTGTACCAGCAAATATTAATTTGTTTACGGAGAAAGAAGCGATATTTTTAATAGAAGATTTGTCATCAAAAGCGCTTGCCGACAAAAAGATTTTATTTAAAATGATGAATGATTTACAAAACATGGTAGACGCCGAAATTGACACAACAGGACAAGATAAATTTATAGAAGATGTTGGTATTGGTGGAGAAAAAAAGATTTTTGATTATTTAAATAATTGCTGGTTTACATAACATAATAATTTTTTAATATAAAATGGAAAAACCTTATTTATATTTGTCTGGGCTAAAAAAACTTGCTAAAAAAGTTAAAGGAACAGAGCGCATACATATAGGTATAAGACCTTACGGTTTTCATGGCGGCAATGCTCTATCGCTTTTTGTTTATCCTTATCTTTTGTGCAAAGAATTAAAAAGACTAGGCAAGGAACCAAGATTTACTTTTTTTATTTCAATAAATGATTTTGAGCAAGATGAGTTAGACGGTCCAGATTATCGACGTTATCCATTCAATATTTATCCTAAAAACACATCCCTTCAACACACTCCAGACGAATCTGGATGTTGTAAAAATACAGTAAATCATTGGCAGCCCATAATTGAACAAATTGTAAGTTCGTTAAAAAATAATTATCCTAAATTAAAAACAAAATTTATTAGAAATTCTTCGCTAAAGAACAAAAAACATTTTAAAAAGTTACTGATTGATACATTAAAAAATCCAAACAATCAAGCTGAAATTTTTAAAAAATACAGCGATAAGGAAGTTTTAGACAGTCCAATACGGTACGCCGGAATTATCTGTCCGGAATGTAAAAAATCTCACGGGGTTACAACTGTCATGTCATCAAAGAAAATACAATGGGAGTGTGCAACTTGCGACTGTACAATTGAAAGGCCATATGAATACTTCAGCTATTGGTGGTATCATAAACCAATGTTTGCAGCGCGAATGCGTATATTTGATATGGATATTGCCATGAGTGGCGCCGACCACTATAATGAAGGAGACTATAATATTCGAGCACATCTCTTTAAAAAGTATTTTAAAAATCATCCTAGGTTAATTATGATGTTTTGCCCAATATTAATGGCGCGCGACGGGCAAAAAATGAGTAAGAGTAGGCACAACGAAGAGTTCGTAAAAATTAAAGAGCTAACCTTACTAGCTGAAAAAACAAAAGCCGGTTTTATTATTTTACCAGACGAGCTTATCGAAAATGTTAAAAACGGGAGGGAATATGCTCTAACTTTCAAAAAAATAAAAATTAAACAAAAAAACAAATGATTATTTTTATTAATGGTCCTATAAATTCTGGTAAAACCACTGTAGCAAAAATTTTGGTTAAAAAACTGCCAAACTCTGCTTTGCTAGAGATTGACGCGCTTTACGAGATGATAAATTGGATGCCTATAAGTAAAGCAGTTCCCATTAATCTTGAGAATGCAGTTTCTATTATTAAAAATTTTTTAAAAAACCAGCTTGATATAATTGTGCCCTATCCTTTATCTCAGAAAAACTATGATTATATGACAGAAGAATTAAAAGATTTAAAAGAAAAAATGTATTTTTTCACCTTATCTCCAAAATTAGAAAAAGCGCTTATAAACCGTGGGTCAAGAAAAATTTACGAAAAAGAAAAAGACAGGATTAAATACCATTATGAAATTGGCATAAATGCTCCAAATTTTGGCGAGATAATAGACAACTCTGAGCAATCTCCAAAAGAAACAGCCAAAATTATTTTAGATAAGATAAATAAAAAACTCTAAACTTCATTAAGGAGTGACTATTTCAACAGCCGCCTTTTAATCAGGGCGGTTTTTTGATAGAAAAAACGTTGACTTGCGTTTAAGTTAAATTGTAGAATTAAAGAACTATTGTAACCGAATTAATGCTTCTTGGAAGCCAGTAGTTTTATTTCATGGACAACATACAACAAAACAAAGATAATATATTTTTAAAATCAGCAATTTCTGTGGGTAAGTTTGTGGTTTTTGTTATTCTTGCAATCTTGTTTCTAAATATGTTTCTTGCTACAAACCAAATTCAGGTGGCAATTGGGCTTTTTATTTTAGTTTTTATAACTCTTCCAACTATTTTTATTTTCTTTTTTAAACAGAAATTTTTAGTAAAACATCCAAAATTTATCAAAGTTTGGAAAATTTACCGTGTTTTCTATGCAATTTTTATTATTTTATATATTACAGGATTTGCTTTTGGAACGTGGCATTTAAATGAGGTTGAAAAAACAAAAAGTGCAGTTGATTTTATAAATTCTAAAAAAATTACCTTAAACGACGTTATGGGTAAGAATTTACCGCCAGTTCCCGACCAAAAATTAAATGATTCTACAATAGCGGGCATTGATGCAAACAAAAATTATATAAGGGATGATGTTGAACTGGCAATTTTTAAAGAATATCCAAACTCAGCCAAAATCCGCGCAGCCGAGCTTCAATACGCCCAAGAAGTTCAACAGGAACTTACAAATATCTATAACAATGGTACTTGGATTGCTGTATCAAAAAAAGGAGACCGTGCAATTTCGTGTCTTGTAGATATTTCTTTCAGCGTTTATTCGAGCAATTATGATCAAATTATAAAATCTGGCGAATGGATAAAGGCCGTGGATTCTTTAACATTAAATAATGATATTAGAAAAAATAAAAGAAAAGAAATAGAAAAGTACGAAACTAATTATTCTGCCGACAATGGTCAATGTGACGTGGAGATAAAATAACATGAAAATAGCTCCAATATTATTTATTTTATTTTTTTTAGTAATACCTGTTTATGGTTTTGCTGATTGTAGCAAAAATGGGACTACTGTTGTTTATATAAATGGTATTTTCGGCGACATAAATTCGGCAAAAGCAGATAAAAATAATTTAGAAAAACAATATAAAGCTAAAGTTAAAAATCAAGACGTAGATTTTATTAATGGGTATAATGAATCACATGCTTGGGGAATAGATGATGTGATTAGTTCTGCCATACAAATGTACGCGAAAAGCGCGGAAGACCATGATTTTGTAGACATTTTAAACCAGGTGCACGGGGATTTGAAAACCCAAAAGATTTTGTTATTAGGATACTCGCAGGGGAGTTTTTATTCTAATGCCATTTATGATTATTTGGTTAAAAATGGCGTTGATAAAAATTCTATAGCTGTTTACAACGTGGCAACTCCGGCCGACAGGGTGGCAGGTCCCGAAGGGCACCCCGGTAAATATTTAACTTCAAGCACAGACAGGGTTGTTGGTGGCGTTGTTTCGGGGTTGGCAAAAGTGGGCGCAGGAAAACCATTGCCTGCAAACATTACGCTTGCAATTCAAAAAGATGAAG
>JAPLZA010000030.1:0-3308 GCA_026395275.1 Candidatus Staskawiczbacteria bacterium
ATCCTGCCACATAGCATTTTGCGACACGCAAAGATGCTACCATGTGGCAGGATTGCTTAAAAACTTGGAATAAACCAGAAAATTAGGTAAGATATAGTATTATATTACAATGATAGGAATTTTTGATTCTGGAGTTGGGGGTTTAACAGTTGTTAAAGAAATTTTTAAATACCTCCCCGAACACCAAATAATTTATTTTGGAGACACAGCCAGGCTTCCTTACGGCACAAAGGGAGCTGATTTTGTTAAAAAATATTCTAAAAAAATTACAAACTGGCTTTTAAAACGTGGAGCCAAAATTATTATAGTTGCATGTAACACTTCTTCGGCTTGGGCAGCAGATTCATTAAAAAAAGATTTTAAAAAAACTCCCATTTTTGAAATGATAAACCCCGCCATAACAGAAGCCCTGGCAACCACGAAAAACCCTTCGGCCTCGCTCAGGGCGGGCAAAAAAATAGGAATTATTGGCACGCCCGGCACAATAAGAAGCGGTGTTTACCAAAAGAAATTTTTAAAAGCAGACTCATCTTTAGAAATATTTTCTCAGGCATGCCCGTTGTTTGTTCCATTGGTAGAAGAGGGGCTGGTAGATGACAAAATAACAATAGAAATAATAAAAAAATATTTAGAACCCTTAAAAGAAAAGGGGATTGATACTTTAATTTTAGGTTGCACACATTACCCATTATTAAAAACAATAATTGAAGATACAATTGATTCAGGAATTAAAGTTATAAACCCGGCTGAAAGCTTGGCAAAAGAAGTAAAAAAATATCTTGAAGAAAATACTACTACGGCAAAAAAAATAAAGCGGGGGAGTAAACATCAATTTTTCTTTTCTGACGAACCATACAACTTAGAAAAAATCAGCCACTTGTGCTTTAATAAAAGAATAAAGCCAATAGTAAAAGATCCATTCAATGTCTAAAAAAATATTCCAGGGTAAAAAAGTTACTGTAATGGGGTTGGGACTGCATGGCGGGGGAGTTGGAGTGGCAAAATTTTTCTGCGAACAAGGCGCAGAAGTTTTGGTTACAGATTTAAAAACAGAAGAGAAGCTGGAAGATTCTATAAATAAACTTAAAGGGCTAAAAATAAAATATACTCTTGGCAAACACCAAGAAGCAGATTTTATTTCAGCTGACTTAATAATTAAAAATCCCGACGTTCCCAGCACATCTCCATATTTAGAAATTGCCAAAAAAAACAATGTTCCGGTTGAAACAGACGTAAGTTTATTTTTTAAATTGTCGGGGGCGTTTATTATTGGAGTTACGGGAACAAAAGGAAAATCAACTACTTCCTCGCTGATTTATCATATAATAAAAACGAAATATAAAAACACGTTTTTGGCCGGAAATATCGGCGTGTCTCCATTAGAACTATTATCTGAAGTTAAGAAAGGCGACAAGGTTGTGCTTGAACTTTCCAGCTTTGAACTAGAAGACTTAACCCAAAGCCCAAACATTGCTGTTATAACAAATATTTTGCCAGACCACTTGAACAGGTATGGAACCATGGAAGAATACATAAAGTCAAAAAAAATAATTTTTGAATACCAAACTAAGAAGGACCACCTGATCTTGAACGAAGATGACGATATTTTGCGACGTTTCGCTGAGGAACGTAGCAAAATATCTATTGTGCGACAATTTTCTTTGAATAACAAACCTAAAGACATTAATTTAGATAATTTAAAATTATTAGGAGAGCACAATTTACAAAACATTCTCGCTGCAATAGAGGTTGCTAAAATTTTAAAAATCCCGGAAAAAACAATAGAAAAGGCTTTAAAAACTTTTAAAGGAGTTCCTAGCAGGCAAGAATTTATAAGAGAAGTTAGGGGAGTAAAATACTTTAATGATACAACTGCAACAATGCCCGACGCTACAATAACAGCAATACGCGTATTTTTAGAAAACTTTCCAAATTCAAGACTAATTTTAATTTGTGGAGGACAAAATAAGGGGTTGAAATATGAAAAGTTAGCTGAAATAATTAGAGAAAGAGTTGATGAGGTAATTATGCTGCCTGGCACCGCATCTGATAAAATAAAAGAAAACCTTAAAAATTATACAAGAGTACACGAAGTTTCTTTGATGCAAGAAGCCGTAAAAAAAGCTAAAGAATTTTCCGAGAAAGGAGACGTGGTTATATTGTCTCCGGCAGCCGCAAGTTTTAATTTGTTTAAAAACGAGTTTGACAGAGGAGACCAATTTGTCAAAGCTGTTAAAAATTTAAAATAAATGAAGAGGCATTTTAATTATCCGTTATTTTTTCTAATTGTTTTTTTGGTTGGTTTTAGTTTCTTTTTTCTGGCATGCCTCTCGGCCCCGTCATCGTTACAAAGATTCGGGAATACATACTATTTTTTGTTTCACCAAATATATTCGGGATTAATACCAGGAATAATTTTAGGATTTTTAGCCTACAAAATTTCCTTGCCATTTTTGAAAAAAATCGCGCCAATTCTTTTTTTAAGTAATTTGGCGCTTTTATTTTTAGTTTTTTTACCCGGAATTGGCGCCAGCGGAGGAGGAGCCAGTCGCTGGCTTAATCTGGGATTCGGATCTTTTCAGCCTTCAGAATTCTTAAAAGTTACCGCTATTTTATATTTATCGGCCTGGATTGCGTCTAAATTAGAAGAAACCAGCACGTCTGATTGGAAAGCTATCACAAAAACCGGCTACCATAATGTAATATACATACTCATTCCTTTTATAGTTTTTTTAGGTCTAATATCTGTTGCCTTAATTCTTCAAAGCGACATTAGCACTCTTGGTATTATTGGCGCTACGGCCTTAGTTGTATATTTTTCTGCAAAAACTCCTTTCTGGCACACACTTGCATTACTACTTTCAGGAACAGTCGCTGTATTTCTTTTAATAAAATTTGAACCTTATCGTTTAGATCGTCTTCTGACATTTTTAAATCCCAGCGCAGACCCGTTAGGAAAAGGATTACAATTGCGCCAGTCGCTGATTTCCATGGGTTCTGGTGGAGTTTTTGGAAAAGGGTTGGGCATGTCAGCTGAAAAATTTATTTTACCAAACCCAATGTCTGACTCCATATTCGCCATTATCGGCGAAGAAACTGGAGCGCTTGGATGCATGGCGTTGATTGTCCTTTTTGTTTTGCTTTTCTGGCTGGGAATAAAAATTTTCAAAAACTCAAACGACAGATTTTCAAAAATGACTGCAGTTGGAATTGTTTTTTGGATAACTTTCCAAGCTTTTATAAATATTTCTTCAGTAATAGGAATTTTCCCGCTAGCGGGAATTCCTTTGCCATTTTTTTCCTACGGC
>JAPLZA010000030.1:3336-4310 GCA_026395275.1 Candidatus Staskawiczbacteria bacterium
ACGGCGGTTCACATCTTGCAGTTGAACTAATAGGCGTGGGCCTTTTATTAAACATTTCCAAAAACACATAATTCTGATATTATTAAATACATGAAGATACTTTTTACGGGTGGGGGAACAGGAGGACACGTTTTTCCCATAGTCGCTATTGCCAGAGAAATAAGAAGAATTTATCCAAAAACGACCCAAAGGGTACCCCTGGAGTTTTGTTATATGGGCCCTAAAGATGAATTTGGACTTATTTTACTTTCGCAAGAAGACTTTGTAATAAAAACAATAGTTTCCGGCAAAATAAGAAGATATTTTTCTTTTAAAAATTTTGTTGATATTTTGTTCAAAATTCCTTTTGGAGTTGTGCAAAGCTTTTTTATACTTTTGTTTGTAAAACCTGACTTAGTTTTTAGCAAAGGTGGCTCGGGCTCAATTGCTGTTACTTATTCTGCCAGATTTTTAAAAATCCCTGTATTTTTGCATGAGTCCGATGTTGTCCCGGGACTTTCAAATCAAACAACTGCAAAATGGGCAAAGAAAATTTTTACCTCTTTTCCAAAAACAGAATATTTTGATCAAAACAAAGTTACTTTAACCGGCAACCCGATAAGAAAAGAAATTTTAGAGGGTGATAAGAAAATGGCAACAGAAATTTTTAATTTAACTTTGACCAGACCCATACTTTTAATAATGGGCGGCTCGCAAGGAGCAGAAGCAATTAATGATTTTATTTTATTGATTTTAAATAATTTACTGAAAGACTACGAAATAATCCATGTCACAGGAACTGAAAACATCAGACAGGCGTCGGCGGAAGCTCAAGTTGTAGAGGGACCCGAAGGGTACCCCGATTTAGATAAATATTATCACCCATACGGGTTTTTAGATGAAGACAAAATAAAACACGCCTATAAAGCTGCTGATTTAATAATTTCCCGCTCTGGATCAGGTTCGGTCTTTGAAATAGCGGGAATTGGCAAGCC
>JAPLZA010000056.1 GCA_026395275.1 Candidatus Staskawiczbacteria bacterium
ACTCCGCTCACTATTTTGACCTCGTTTTCACTAAACATAAAACAATCGTTTGGAGGCTGTTTGGGAAATCCCGATGACTTCCACCAGCTAGCTGCTTTCGGACTTCTTTTTTTCAAAATTTCCAGCGCTTCTTTGTGCGGAACACTTACACCCAATCGGTCTTTGACCGGCTTGTCTGTGACTACACCACTACTGGGAAAAAATGCCATCTCAGAACAGCATGGCAAAGTCAAACCAACCCAAGCTTGCCTCACCCAGGGAGGCGCTTCTCCTGCTGGCATTCTCACAATTCTAATAAGACCTGTATTTGCCATAATCTTTCTCCTTTCTACACTAATCGCACGGAAGGCTGGTGTCCTACAACCACACAGGCCTCATAAGCACGACCGGCTTCATCTATTCGCTTGCGACTGAATCCTTTCACCGCTAAAACTTTTCCGTTCTTGATTCCTTTAATTTCCCACCCATTAGCCGCAAACCTTCTCACCTCTGTGGATTGGGTACTAGAGCATTGAGCCAGAATTTGTTGCATATCTTGCGAATCGTTCATGGTTTTCTCCTCTCTTTGTTAAAGAACATTAATTTCATATTATTCTTTTTAAATAATTCGTCAACAAAAAAACAGCCCCTCAGGGCTGTTTTTAACAAAGTTTATTTTTTGGCTTTTGCTAACTTTTGCCTTTCAATTGCCCTTGGTAAAATCCTTGGCAATTCAAACGTCATTTTTCCTCCTTGTTCGTCAATTAAAACTCGCGAACCTTCGGCAATTTCATTGGTAACAATTTTTATAGACAACGGGTCCAAAATCAAACGTTGGATAACTCTTTTCATTGGCCTGGCTCCCAAATTCTGGTCAAACCCTTCTTTTACTAAAAACTCTTTAGCTTTTTCAGATGTTTGAATTTTAATTTCTTTTGCAGCTAAACGTTTCTCAACTTTTGCCATTTCCAAATCAACAATTATTTTGATTTGTTCTTTTCTCAAATAATTGAATATTACAATTTCATCAATTCTGTTTAAGAATTCCGGCCTAAATGAATCACGCAAAGAATCAAATATTTTTTCTCGCATTGATTCTCGCTGAACAAATTCTTCTTTTGTATTAAATCCTATTGAAGACATTTTGTTAATGTAATCTGAACCCAAGTTAGATGTCATTATAATAATTGTATTTTTGAAAGAAACTGTTCTTCCTTTAGAATCTGTTAACCTGCCGTCTTCAAAAATTTGTAACAAAATATTAAACACATCCGGGTGAGCTTTTTCAACCTCGTCTAACAACAAAACAGAATACGGCCTGCGCCTGACTTTTTCTGTAAGCTGGCCTGCTTCCTCATATCCTATATATCCTGGCGGAGAACCAATAATTTTAGAAACAGTGTGGCGCTCCATGTATTCAGACATATCCAACCTTATTAAAGCTTTTTCGTCGTTGAATAAAAATTCTGCCAAAGCACGGGCTGTCTCTGTTTTTCCAACGCCTGTAGGCCCCAAAAATAAAAATGATCCCAAAGGTTTATTTTCCTCTGAAATTCCTGCCCTTGCCCTGCGGATAGCCCTTGAAATAGCTGAAATTGCCTCTTGCTGGCCAATTACGCGCCTATTCAAGGTATCTTCCATTGTTTCTAATTTCTTTGCCTCTTCTGTAATTAAACGCATAACCGGAATTCCGGTCCAACGTGAAACAACTTTAGCAACCTCTTCTTCGGTTACCTCTTCTTTCAAAAACCTATGTTCTTTTTGTATTTTAATTAATTTTTGTTCAGTTGCCGACAATTCTTTCAACAATTCCGGAATTCTTCCATATTTTATTTCAGCAACTTTTTCCAAATCAGCTTCTCTTTGAGCAATTTCTGTTTGGTAAGATAAATTATCAATTTTTTCCCTAATATCTTTTATTTTATTAATTAATTCTTTTTCATTTGACCATTTTAGTCTCAAAGATTTTGCTTTTTCATTCAAATCAGCTAATTCTCTGGCAATTGCTTTTAATCTGCGTTCTGAACCTTTTTCTTTTTTTAAAGCCTGCTTTTCAATTTCCAGTTTCATTATAGCTTCATCAAACTTTTCTAGCTCCTGAGGGTCAGACTCAATTTCCAATCTTAACGCCGAAGCAGCTTCATCCATTAAATCAACTGCTTTGTCTGGTAAAAATCTGTCAGAAATATATCTGTTTGCCAAATCCACTGCTGCTTTAATAGCAGAATCTTTTATTTTAACTCCATGATGAACTTCATATTTTTCTTTAATTCCACGCAACATTGCAGTTGCATCTTCCACGTTTGGCTCTTGCACGTAAATCGGCTGAAACCTTCTTTCTAAAGCAGCATCTTTTTCAATATATTTTTGATATTCTTTTAAGGTTGTAGCTCCAATTGCCCTTAATTCTCCGCGCGCTAAAGCCGGCTTTAAAAGATTTGAGGCATCAATGGCACCTTCCGCAGCTCCAGCCCCCACTATGGTGTGCAACTCATCTATAAACAAAATGTATTTCCCGGCAGACCTTGAAAGTTCTTTTAATAAAGCTTTAATTCTTGTTTCAAATTCTCCTCTGTATTTTGTGCCAGCTATTATAGAACCTAAGTCCAAAGAAATTACTTCTTTATTTTTCAAAAAATCAGGTACGTTTCCGCGCGCAATTCTTTGGGCAAAACCCTCAACAATGGCTGTTTTTCCAACTCCGGCCTCTCCAATTAAAACCGGGTTATTTTTTGTGCGTCTGGAAATTATTTGCATTAATCTTCTTATTTCGTTATCTCGGCCGACTATCGGGTCAATTTTACCGGCAGCTGCAAGGTTGGTTAAATTTCTGGTATATTTTTCAATCACCTGATATTTTGATTCCGGTTCTGGGTCAGTGATTCTTTGCCCACCTCTTATTTGCGACAAAATTTTCATAACTGCCTCATAATCAAGTTTTGAGCTTTTCATATTGTTAGATCCATCTCCAATCGGTCCGCCAGCCAAAAAATTAACTTTTTC
>JAPLZA010000016.1 GCA_026395275.1 Candidatus Staskawiczbacteria bacterium
GAATTGGACAACTGCATCTAGTTCTTCTTCTTCGGCTACTTTGTGTTCTGCAGGATATGCTCCTTCAGGTTATGTTGCAACATTAAACAATACTACTCCATCGGCATCTTGGTCCTGCGCTGGTTACAACGGAGGAATGAGCAGTTATTGCAACGCTACTCTCACGGTAAATGGTGCGTGCGGTCCTTCATCGGGAATAAGCAATGGAATTCCAGTTGGGTCTTCTAACCTATGTTCAACTAGTGGCACAACACCTATTATTTCAGGAGGCAGTGGCGGTCCTTCAACTCCTTGGACATGGACATGCTCGGGCGTAAACGGAGGACAAAGTACATCTTGCTCTGCCGTTGATTCTAATCAAGCTAAGGTTAATCCTTATGTAGAATCTCTCTCGGTGGCAAACGTGGATTGTATTAATTCTGGCTCAGGAGCTTGTAGCACATGGATAGGATGGACTTATGTTGATGGGTCTGCTCAGAAAGGCCAAGAGAGTGATTGCGAATCAAGATACCAGTTGCAAGTATCTACAAATGCTGATTATTCTTCGCCAGTGATAGATTACACAACAACAGACTTGTCATCTCTTCAGTTCTCAAATCATCGCACTAATAATTCTCAAATATTAACAACAGCCGGTTCTTCAACTAATCCAATACAAGACACACTTGCTTTTAACCAGACTTACTACTGGAGAGTCCAGGCATATGATTGTAAAACTACTCAAGCCGGGTGTGAAGCTGGCTATTGGGATTCGACAGTAAAGAGTTGTGGCACAAAATGGATGAGTGGACAGTCATTTACAACAGCGTCTCACGCTTATCCTACCTGTAATTTCAGCGCTACTGTATCTGCGCCATTGGTGAACAATTTGGCAAATAACGTAGTTACCTTTGCTGACAGTTCTATTTGTTATGCAGGCAGCACCAACATACCGGGATCTTGCAGTAGCGCAGCATATACGTGGAGTTTTGGTGATGGTACCGGCGGTAGCGCCGTAGGAAGCACTTCTCATAACTACGCTAACATTACAAAATATCCTACTAAAGAAACTGTAACGCTAAAGATTTGCGACGACGTTGGATGTTGTACAGCTTCTACAAACGTAGTTATAAAGACATCTCAAAACGTTCCTACTAGCAAAGAAATATCACCATACTAAATATTCCTGAAAACAGCCCTGAGCTTGTCGAAGGGCTGTTTTTATTGCAACTATTGCAACTTTTCAATATTTGTTATACAATAAAAAACATTATCAACCAGTAAATAAAAAAATACCATGGCAGTTCCAAAACAAGGTCACACAAGGGCGAAAGTAGGGAAGTCCCGAATGCACAAGTATATAGAACCTGTGCGTTTAAATGTTTGTCCAAAATGTAAAAAACCAGTTTTATCACACACGGTTTGTTTAAATTGCGGATTTTATAAAGGCAAAGAAGTTATCAATGTTTTAGCAAAACTTACAAAAAAAGACCAGAAAGTTAGAGAAAAAGAAATAAAACAAGCAGAAAAACCCGACAAAAGCACTTAGCGCATTTTGACAGGCCCGTCACAATCTCGCCAGAAGGCGAGTTTGGTCGGGGAAGATAAAATAATTTATTTATTACGAAATGGCATCTAGGCACTTATCAAGAAGCATAGTTTTACAATCACTTTACGAGTGGGATTTCTACAATAAGAAACCCGCATTAAAAAATATTGTCGAAAGAAATATTAAGGATTTTGGACCCGGGTTAGAAGAAGTAAGTTTTATTTGGCAATTGGTAGAAAGCATTGAAAAGCATATGCCAGATTTAGATAAAATTATTGAAAAAGCAGCGCCGGAATGGCCAATTGCCCAAATATCAATGGTTGACAGGAATGTTTTAAGAATTGGATTGTCAGAACTTTTATATTCAGACAAAAAGGAAGTTCCGCCAAAGGTTGCCATAAATGAATCAATTGAATTGGCAAAAACTTTTTCCGGGCAAACATCGGGAAAATTTGTTAATGGAGTTTTGGGAACAGTATATAAACAATTAGGCGGAGAAGAAGTCTCCGAGTCATCTGAGCAAAAAACAGAAGAAAAATAATGGATTTTTCAATTTTAGAAAAAAAATTAGGAGCAAAGTTTAAAAATAAAGATATTTTAAAGCAGGCTTTTACGCACAGGTCTTACTTAAACGAAAACCCCGGGTTAAAGCTAGAACACAACGAAAGGCTGGAATTTTTGGGCGATGCAGTTATGGAGTTAATTGTCACAGAATATCTTTATAAAGAATTTCCGGAAAAGAAAGAAGGGGATTTAACAAATTGGAGAGCAGCCCTAGTTAACGCGAAAATGCTTACCAGTGTTGCAGAAGAATTAGGATTTAATGATTTTCTTTTGCTTTCGAAGGGTGAGTCTAAAGAAATGGGTAAGGCAAGGGCATATATTTTAGCAAACACATTTGAGGCATTTTTGGGGGCATTATACATGGATTCAGGATACAAGCCTTGTGAGGAGTTTATAAAGAAATATTTATTGAAAAAATTAGCAGAAATTATAAAAGACGGTTCTTATAAAGACGCAAAGTCAAAGTTTCAGGAAAAAGCTCAGGAAAAAGTTTCTATAACTCCAAATTATAAAGTTATGAAAGAATCTGGGCCAGATCACGAAAAGAATTTTGTGGTGGGAGTATTTCTGGGAGAAGTTTTGGTAGCCGAAGGCAAGGGTTCTTCAAAGCAAGAAGCAGAAGAGGCAGCCGCAGAACTTGCGTTAGGAGTAAAAAAATGGGAATAAAAAAATAATAAAAAAAAACATGCTTACAATTAGACTAACAAGAAAAGGAAAAAAGAATCAGCCATTTTTTAAAGTGGTTGTTATTGATAAAAGAAGATCTTCAAAAGGCGGAAGGGCTGTTGAGGATTTAGGTTATGTTGACCCTTTAAAGAAAAGGAAGAGTTTCAAAAAAGACAGAATTTTATACTGGATTTCAAAAGGAGCCAAACCTACACCAACAATACACAACTATTTGGTTTCAGAGAAAATTATTGATGCTAAAAAAATAAATCTTTTCAAAAAGTCCAAAAAGCCAGCAGTTGTAGCACCTGCCACACCCGCCTCCGCACAAGGCTCCGGCGAGGCAAAGCCAGCCACTGCACCAACGGCAGCAACCCCAGCTCCAGCTCCAGCTCCAGCAGTAGAGGCCCCAAAGGAAGCACCAAAAGCATAAATTAAACTTCGAAATCTAAGAAACCCTCACAAAACGAGGGTTTTTAGTTGGGCTGTCTATTGTGCGTCAACTATTGACAAGATATCTTAATATATGGTATAATAAATATGTAGTTAAATTAGCACATTTCAAGTCATATGCCGTTTCTCGCCGGCAAAACGCTATTACGAGCATTGCGAGGAAGTTGGTAGAAGGAGGACAGTATGAACGAATCGAAGAAAAACTCAGCGC
>JAPLZA010000054.1 GCA_026395275.1 Candidatus Staskawiczbacteria bacterium
GCCAAGAAGTCGCCGACTTTGTTGCGGATTTCGTCTTTAACGTGAGTCCAGTTTACTGCTCCGCCGTGGCCGGCCGACTTGTCCACAATTTCAATTACTTTTTTTCTGGTTTGGGACAGCAGGTCTTTTGATTCCCGCAAATAAACAAATCCGCGCGAAATAATATCTGGGCTTCCTATCACTCTGCCGGTTTTTTTGTCTATAATTGCCACAACTACAAACATTCCATCTTCAGCTAACATCGGTCGGTCTCTCAAAACAATTTCTCCAACATCTCCAACACCAAGTCCATCAACAAAAACATAGCTTGAAGGAACTTTTTCTTTCATTATATCTGCTCCAGACCCAGAGGGTGCCCCGGTAAATTTGATTATAGAGCCGTTGTCTGGCACAAAAATTTTGTCTTTTCTGAATCCTATTCCCTGAGCAATTTTTGAAGCTTCTTTAAGGAAATAATGGTTTGCATAAACAGGAATAAAATAATCTGGTTTAATTTCTCTAAGCATTTCTTTTATACCTTCTATGTTGCTGTGTCCTGAAATGTGCACATCAATAATATCGGAATGGTAAACATTGTCCGATAGGCGGTAAAGATTATCTTTTAACCTTTGCACAGACCTTTCGTTTCCGGGAACAACAGAAGATGAGAAAATAACAGTGTCTTCTTTTTTGATTTTAACAAAGCGGTGGTTTCCGGCAACAATTCTTGAAAGAGCTGCCATTTCTTCACCCTGTCCGCCCGTGCAGATTACAACAACTTTGTTGTCAGGGTAACTATGAGCCTTGTCTATTGGGACAATAACTCCTTTTGGAATTTTTATGTACCCCAATTTTGTTGCCAACTCAATGTTTAGCTTCATTGAAAAGCCATCAAGCGCAACTTTTTTGTTGTTTTGCGAAGCAAATTCCAGTAATTGTCTTACTCTTTCAATTTGCGAAGAGAATGTTGTGATAATAACTCTGCCTGGAGCGTTTGTTATTAAGCTATAAAGATTTTTTAACATTTCTTCTTCTGTCACAGATTCCTTGGAGTTTGTAGAGCCCAAAGATTCAAGCATCAAAATTGTAGGCCTTTTTAATTTTGCCAGCCTTGAATAATCAATTGCTTTTCTTCCAATAGGATTTTTTTCAATTGTCCAATCTCCCGGGTGTATTATTGTTGCTACGGGTGTTTCTAAAATAACTCCCATTGCATCCATAATAGCGTGGTCAACTTGGAAAAGAGAAAGGGTAAATGCCCCAAGTTGCACTTTATCTTGCATATCTTTTATATAAAGCGTCTTGAGTTTTTTTGAAGCGCCATGCTGTAAATCTTCAACTCTGTGTTTTACCATTTCCAAAGTTAAAGGTCTGCCGATTATTTGCGGATTTCCTAATTTTGGTAAAAGTATAGCGGCAGCTCCAATGTGGTCTAAGTGCCCGTGTGAAAATATAACTCCGCGAATATTTTTTTCTTTTCCTTTCAAATATTCAACGTTTGGAATTACATAATCTATCCCCGGCATATCTTCCTCGGGAAATTGCAGTCCCATAATATCTTCCTCGGGAAATTGTAAACCCATGTCCAGAATCACAAGATCCTGTCCATATTCAAAAACAGTCATGTTTCTTCCAACTTCTTCGCATCCTCCCAGAGGGATTATTTTTAAATTATTTTCTTGTCGCCAAGCTTTCTTGGGGACAGGTAGGTTGTGACCCATAGGGTGCCCCGGGCCGTCGTGCCAGACTTTTTCTGGCGCACCTGCCTGCGCAGGCAGGGGGCTTCTTTTAGCCGGATATATTCTTGGTCCGGCTGGTTTTTTTTGTATCATCATAAGTTTTTTTGTTTAATTTGGTGCGGGTAGG